>NZ_CAWUOL010000018.1:0-65728 GCF_963923915.1 Nodularia chucula CCY0103
TCTGACCCTGAATCTCTTTATTTCTCTGGCTTTTGGCTTTATTCAGCAAACCCTAGTTGAAAAAACTACCAAGTGGGGTCACTATACAAATTAATTGTCATTTCTGTACGCCCTGGTAATATTGATGAAATACAAGCGCGGATGACATCTCCGTTTCCCAGTTCTACTGTGCAAGCGTGACAAGATCCCATGAGACAACCTGTGGGAATAAATACCCCAGCTCGTTCTGCTACTTCTAACAGGGGTTCTCCGACTTTGGCATCAACAGTAATATCATCTGGCAAAAAGCGCACGCTAATAGTCATGGAATAATGGTTTATTTAAGGTAAGAAGGGCGTTAGGTTTAAATGGGTTTCAATTTGTGTGGCGATGGAGTCTAAAATCTGTTCTCGCTGTTCTCGATAGTTAGAAACACCAGTGGGTAAGGATTTTAAACCTCTTTGCTGACGGAGGCGATTTAACCAAGCACGTCGCCAAGGGCCATTATCAAATAGTCCGTGGAGATATGTACCCCAAACAGATTGACAGCTATCTACTAATCCTAAGTTAGCATCATCAAATAATGGGTGAAAGGTTGGTTTATCTTCTGGTTGTTCTATGCGCGATCGCCCTTGGTGGATTTCAAAGCCATTCACTGGTAAACCCATTTGGGGATAGTTGGAACTAACTTGGCGCTGGCGAGCAATTTTCTGTCCTGTAATTACTGTTTTAATGGGTAAAAGATTTAACCCCTGAAATCTCCCAGATTGTCCTTCTACTCCTTCGGGATCGGCGATGATTTGCCCTAACATTTGATAGCCACCACAAATCCCCAATACTGTACCACCAGAGGCTGCATAGTTTTTAATTGCTGCTGCCATACCAGTTTTTTGCATCAGTAACAAGTCGGTAATTGTGGTTTTAGAACCTGGGATAATTACTGCGTCAGGATGTCCTAATTCTTGCTTCACACTCAGGAATTTTAGTGCCACGGTTGGTTCAGATTCCAAGGGGTCAAAATCGGTAAAGTTGGCGATTCTGGGTAAGCGAATAACGGTAATATTCAGGTCAGTATTGGTTTTATATGATCTTCGTTCTAGCAAATCCAGGGAATCTTCTGCGGGAAATACTTCTTGGAAATAAGGGATGACACCTACAACAGGTATTTTGATCCGTTCTTCTAACCATTTTATTCCTGGTTCTAAGAGCGATCGCTGTCCCCGGAATTTGTTAATTACAATACCTTTAATTAATTGGCGTTCGTCTGGCTCTAGTAACTCTAGAGTACCGACTACGTGAGCAAAAGCACCACCACGGTCAATATCAACTACTAATATAGTTGGTGCATTCAAATATTTAGCGATCCGCATATTAGTTAAGTCGCGGTGTTTGAGGTTAATCTCCGCCGGACTCCCTGCGCCTTCACAGACGAGTAAATCAAATTCTGTAGATAAATGTTTAATAGATTCTTCTATTGCTTGCCAACCAATATCAAAGTATTGTTCGTAATAATCTGAGGCTTTAACTCTACCTACAGGTCTACCTTTGATAATGACTTGAGATGTCATATCGCCCTGGGGTTTGAGTAAAATCGGGTTCATTTCTACCGAAGGAACAATACCAGCAGCCCAGGCTTGAACGGCTTGAGCATAACCAATTTCTCCCCCATTAGCTGTGACATAAGCATTCAAAGCCATATTTTGACCTTTAAAGGGAGCTACTCGCCAACCACGCCGCGATAAAATGCGACAAATAGCTGTAGTTATCAGTGATTTCCCTGCGTGGGATGTTGTTCCCACTACCATAATTGCTTTCATAATTCGTAATTTGTAATTTGTAGTTCGTAATTCGTAATTAATAAGGTAGTCTAAACCAGTAGATTAGAGCATTGTATAGGCGATCGCTCCAGGAAGGACTAGACCAATTTTCACCTTGGAATTGTTCCACTAGCTGATGACCTAAAGGAGTGAGGCGAAAACCATCGGTAATTCCTTGGCCATCCACTTCTCGCCGCAAAATACCGACTTGAATCAGCCAACCTAAAGCATTATCACAACCTAATTCTGACAAAGGGCGTTTGGTGTAACCATGCTTAACACCATTTTCCATTGCGATCGCACCTAATGGTACACTTTGCTGCCGCATGGCTGTAAACAAAACTAGATTGAAGGGAGAACAAATCAGGGATCTCTTTGCCCTTTCTATTGTGGTACGGGTATAAAAAAACGTGTTTGGATTTTGAGAATTAACTGTAGGCATTTTTAGTCATTTGTCATTGGTCATTAGTCATTGGAAGTTAAAATTTCCCCCCTGCTCCCCACTCCCTACTCCCTACTTCTCAGTCCTAAGTAATACTTTCTCTACTAAGTCATTTAAATAATGTAAATTATTGTAAAATTTCAAAGTTATCAATTTAAAACAGGAAAGGTTCATTATGCCTCTAGCAGTTGGTACAGATGCACCTGCATTTACCGTCAAAGATACTACCGGGAACACAGTATCTTTATCTGATTTCGCGGGAAAGACAGTTGTTTTGTATTTTTATCCTAAAGATGATACTCCAGGCTGCACCAAACAAGCTTGTAGCTTTCGGGATGCCCAATCTCAATATTCAGGTAAAGATGTAGTAGTGCTGGGAGTCAGTGCTGATGACGAAGGCGCTCATCAGGCTTTCACTCAAAAATATAATCTCAACTTTCCTCTGTTGGCTGACACCAACCACAGTTTAATCAAAGCGTATGATGTGGATGGCGGTGGTTATGCCAAGCGTGTGACTTACGTAATTGACCCTAGCGGCAAAATTATTCATGTTGACGCTAATGTAAATACCACTAGTCATGCCAGCGATATTTTAGCTGCACTTGGTCTGTAATTTTTAGATTTTGAATTGACCTCAACCCCGAAACTTATAAGAGTCGGAGTTGAGGTTTTCAAATGAAATTTATCGTTGCTCAGTTTCTTTAGGTGAATCTGTGTTTGAGTTTTGCTGTTCTTCAAATGCTTTTTGTTGCCTAGCTCTAAAATCTGATGCGGCTGAGTCTAGTTGTTCTTTTTGCTGATTAGCATTCCAGTTGAGAGTCCCCATATTTGCCCGATGAATCATTTCAAACATATTTAACTCACCAGAGTTAGGGAGAGCCAGGGGATCACTATTCTGATTTGTACCACGATCTACAGAGTTGTTGAATTGAGCCAAACTGGGTTGAGCCATAAACACCGAAGCAAAGCCAATTCCAGCCACGGTTAGTAGTGAAAATTTGGTAAATGATAAAAATGGTTTTTTCATAGAGTTTTTTCCCTGAAATTGCTTTAACGAATCTAGTTTTGATTTTACGCCAGAGTCCGCCGCAGTCTGGGTTGAATGCTCAATAAAGCAATGACGGCAAAGCCAAACAACACCAGCAGCGCTCCACCAAAGGTAACATGACCCCAAGGCGCTGTCATCACTACACTATCTAGTCCCCAATCGCTGTGCAGATAAAGATAGCGAATTGGTTCAATGGCAAAGCTAAGAGGGTTGAGGGTAGCGACAATTTGCAACCACTGAGGCATAAAGGATAAAGGAGCTAAGGCGGTACTTGCAAACAATAGAGGCAGGTTAGTTACAAAAATTACCGCAATTAATTCAATGTGACCGGGTAAAGTAAAAGCCAAACCAAGAGAAATGGCGGTTACACCTAATGCCAGTAAAAAGACAATTAAGGCGATCGCACCCAACCCAGCTATATCCGGTAAACCTGCCCCTAAAAAGGCTGCTGCTGCCACAATCACGGCTGCTTGTAACAAACTTTGGCTAATAATAAAGATGGCGGAAGCGAAGACAATGGAAAACCGCGATGCTAGAGGTGCTACCAGCAAACGATTTAAAAAGCCAAACTCCCGGTCAAACATCACGGGTAAACCAGCATTTAAAGCCCCGGCGAAAGCTGTAAAAACAATTACGCCAGCAGCAAGGAATTGACCGTAGTTTCCAGTAGTTCCAAACAAACCTTTGGGAGCATTTTGGAATAAAGCCCCAAATAGCACCAACCACATTACAGGCTGAATAATTCCCGCAACTAAGGTAGAAGGACGGCGTTGTAATTGAATAAACAAGCGACGAGTTAAAGCCAGCGTCTCTTGTACTAAGTCAGCGAAAAAACTGGGTGCAGCATTTACATCTAGTTCTGGTGATGCTAATTGCTGCCAATTCATTTCAGATTTAGGACTAACATTCATAGGAATTTAGGGAGTAGGGAGTGGGGAGTGGGGAGAAGACGGTAACTTCCCAATGACTAATGACTATCTCATGTTTTGCTTTTTCTCTGCTTTGGGATCGCGGGTGCTAACTGCTGCGAGTTCTGCATCTAGCAAGGTGCGTCCGGTGGCGGCGAGGTAAACGTCATCGAGGCTGGGGCGAGATTGGGCAATGCCAAAGGTGGGCAAGCCGACGGTGTTTAAGGATTGCTGGATGTTAATTAGGGCATCACTTTGGGGTGTCACCACTAAGTTGAGGGAATTACCTTGGGCGTTATTGATAATTACTTCTTGCACAAAGGGTAAATCTTGCAAGAGGTGTTTGGCTTTTTCGGCTTCTTCAATGGGGGAAAATTCGCGGATTCGTAAAGTGATGCGATCGCCTCCAACTTGATCCTTTAATTGAGAAGGTGTACCAGCCGCAATTACCACCCCACGGTCGATAATTGCCACGCGATCAGCTAAGGCATCAATTTCTTCTAAATAATGGCTGGTAATGAGTACCGTTGTGCCAGAGGCGCGTAGCTGGCGCAGAAACTCCCATACCACAAAACGGCTATCTATGTCAAGCCCCACGGTAGGCTCATCCAACACCAAAACATCTGGGGCGTGAAGTAAACCAGCCGCCAAGTCTAAACGCTTGCGTAAACCGCCTGAGTAAGTCCCGGATTTTTTATCAGCGTATTCCTGTAAACCAAGCAAATCTAGTATCATATCAATACGCTGTTTAGCTACAGCACGGGGAATATGATAAAGGGCTGCTTGCAGTTGTAGTAGTTCTTTCCCAGTCAGCACCTTATCTAATGCGACTTCTTGAGCGACATAGCCCAGTTTTTGTCGGGCGATTCTGGGGTTATCGATAACGGAGATACCAGATACCTCAATGTTGCCAGCATCCGGTGTAGTGAGAGTACATAAAGCACGCAGAGTCGTAGTTTTCCCAGCCCCATTGGGACCGAGTAAACCAAAGATTTCTCCCTGTTCTACCCGAAAGGAGACATCTTTGACAGCGACTACTTTACCGTAGCTCTTTTGTAGCTTTTCAATTAAAACGGCAGGAGCCATGACAGCTTAAACTCTAACTATACAAATCTCAACAATTCTATTTCTATTGTAGTTGAGTAGTGTGGAACTCAGGCGATCGCTTGGCTACCTTCCTTGATTTTATTCCCTTCATCCCTTGCGGCGAGAGGTTAGGGGTGGAGTTTTCCGCAAAGCTTATTCACTCGCCATACTGCTCACCAGTCACCTTACCTCTAAAGACAATGTACTGATAAAGGTTGTAAAACAACATCACCGGAATCAGAAAGCCGATAAAAATAATCATGATTACCAGCGAACTCGGATCAGCCGCAGCCTGATAAATGGTGATTTGATTAGGAATAATATACGGGAAAACAATTAATCCTAACCCTAGAAAAGTCAGCACAAATAAAAGAATTGTCCAGACAAAAGGCGCTCTTTCTTCTCCCCGGTTAAGACTTCTGAGAAGTTGCCAAATTAGCAACACTCCTAATATAGGAATAATAGCAAAGATATAAACCAGGGGTTGTTGAAATAAGCGGGTTCTAGCAGTTTCATAAATGATTGGGGTGGTAACAGTGATGAAAACCGCACCGATTAAAGTTGTCCAAGCCGCAATTTTGGCAGTTTTAAAATGAGTAGCTTGTAATTCTCCCGTAGTTTTCCAGATAAGATAAGTTGAACCAATTAATACATATCCTTGAATCAAAGTTAAAGCCACCAAAACAGAGGGAATACTTAACCAGTCCCAGGTTGTACCAATAAAGTGTCCGCTTTCATCAACATTAATTCCTTTCAGCACTGCACCCAAAGCAAAACCTTGACCGAGTGCGGCGGTAAAACTTCCCGCCCCAAAAGCGAAATTCCAGAAAATTTTGCGGTTCGATAACTCCCTAAATTCAAAGGCTACACCCCGAAAAATAAACCCAAACACCATTGTGAGTAGGGGAATATATAACGCAGTGAAAATCGTGCCATAAGCTAAAGGAAATGCACCAAAAAGCCCGCCTCCTAAGAGAACAAGCCATGTTTCATTTGCATCCCAAATGTTACTCAAACTGGTCATTAAAATTCCCCGGCGTTCCTCATCAGTAGAAGTGAGAGATAATATCCCCACTCCTAAATCAAATCCGTCTAGCATCACGTAGAGCAAGAGGAACAAAGCCAAAATTACAAACCATACTTGAGGGAGAAAATATTGGAGCGTCTCCATATAAATACCTGTTGCGATGTTTTACCAAAATACAGATTGAAGAGATTTAAAACCACAGATGAACTCACAAAAAAATATTCCGGCTCCCTCTCCTTACCAAGGAGAGGGTTGGGGTGAGGTTGAGAATTTTCCTATTGTTGTGCTTCTACAGGACGCTCATCGGGTATAAACTCTCCAGGAGAAGTTTCTATTGCTGGTTTAGTAATTTCTACTCCAGGGATTGGTAAATCAAGATTTGGCCCTTGACGAATAATGCGACTACCGAAATATATAGCTGCAATAAATAACAAACTGTAGACTATGACAAAGCTACTGAGTGAAAATAAAACATTGCTAGCAGGTACATTAGAAGCAGAATCAACTGTACGAATTTGTCCGTAAAGTGTCCAGGGTTGTCTACCTACACAGCGTACAATCCAGCCTGATTCGATGGCTATATATCCTAGTGGTGCGGCTAGTATCCAAGCTCGCATCAGCCACCGTTGCTGAGTAATATTTTCGGCTGAGAGCTTACCACGCAACCATTGTAAAGTGCTTAATAGCATTAAGCCAGCTAAGAAAAAGCCAATGGCGATCATGGTGCGGAAGGCGTAATAAATTAAACCCACCATGTGAGGACGATCTTCTGGTTTCCACTCTTTTAAACCGCGTAACGGTTCCGAAAGGTTTTGCTTAAATTCCAGAATGTAACCCAACGCATTGGGAATGGTGATTTCCCAGTTATTTTTTTGAGCTTTTTCGTTGGGTATAGCTAGTAAACTCCAATCAGCAGGTTGTCCAGCTGGGGAAGATTCCCATTGAGCTTCCATTGCTGCGAGTTTGGTGGGTTGATAGTGATAAACTTGTTCGCCGCTTAAGTGTCCAATATATATCTGTAATGGTGCGACTGCGATCGCAGCTGCTAAAGCAATCTTTAAAGACCGAGTAAAAAAAGCTGGATGGCGTTGCTTCAAAATATACCAAGCACTAATTCCACCAATCATAAATAAAGAAGTTTCCAGTGTGGCAAAAAACATATGCAGCACACTATTAACCATGAAGGGATTTAAAATTGCCTGAAAGTAATCACTGACAATAAATTTACCATCAACCATTGCTCCACCTGCGGGGGTTTGCATCCAGGAATTGGCTGTCAAAATCCAGAGAGTTGATAAATTCGCGCCAAAAGCTACCAAGATTGTAGAGAGATAATGAATAGCGGGATTAACACGTTCCCAGCCGAATAACATAATACCTAAAAATGCTGCTTCCAGCATAAATGCCCAAGAAGCTTCAAAACCGATAACGCTACCAAAAAAGTTACCTACAGCTTCCGAGAAAGGCCCCCAATTCGTACCAAATTGAAATTCCATTGGGATACCTGTTGCTACACCAATCCCAAAATTGAGGACGTAAAACTTTGCCCAAAAACGCGCATGAAGGTAGTAATCAGGATTACGAGTTTTTAGCCATACGCCTTCAACTATGACCAGATAAATCCCCATCCCGGTGGTGAGGACAGGCCATATCATGTGAAATAGTGCAGTGAATGCAAACTGCATCCGTGATAGCACCACTGAATCGGACAAAAATTCCACGAATTTCCTCCCTTAGTTAGCCACACTATTTAGGATAAAGGATAATGTCGATACGCAAAATCTTTATAATTGATTTTTTGGAAATGTTGCCAAAATGGAAGAAGCAGTTTATTTTTGTCTTGAGCCTTGGAAAAATTACCGAAATTTTTACGTATATTTACAGGAAGAGGAAAATCACAACCATTATACGATAATAAGACTTTTAAAACATCCTCTAAGGACTAAAATATAACTATAGAGTTAGGAGATTTTCAAATTATGCAAGTAACAATTGATTTACCAGATAAATTGACAGAAAAAATCCAAAGAAAATGGGGTAATTTACCAGAAAAAATCCTAAATAATATTGTGTTAGAGGCTTTTAGAGAACAGTTAATTGATTTTGATGAACTAAAGGAGTTACTAAATTTTGCTTCTGATGCTGAACTCAGGGAGTTTTTGAAACAAAAAAATATACTTCATTCTGGGGGTTTAATAAATTTATATGGTGCTTGTGCTGATATTGATTTTGCAATGGATGATTTTTGATATTAGTAACTCATAATGTTAGAGAATTTAGCCGAGTTGAGGGGTTAAGAATAGAAGATTGGGAAGGGGAATAATTTGTCAATATCAGGGTTATCAAAAGTATAAAGATTCTGGTGTTGAGTGGTTGGGTGATATCTCTTGTAGAGGTAGTTCTATTTGTTTTGGTATTTGCGAACAGACAGATTTCATTTTTGTTAGTCGATGCTACTAACTAGCTATCAAGATAAAAATATTTTTATTACAACTAATTATACCTTAAAATTAATTATCTAAATTATGGTTAATTAACTAGAAAATATTTAGCCTGCTTATGCAGGCTTTATTTATGTGTTTTCAGATTTCAGTCTGAAGGAATCACGAAATTATTAATTTACTAAATCTGGGAAAACCTCTTGCACAGCCGGATGTACTAAGCGATGATTCTGGACATTCAAGCCTTTAGCTAATGCTGGGTTAATATCTAATGCTTTGATGCCTAGATTTGCTAACTGCACAACATAAGGTAATGTACTGTTATTTAGTGCTTGTGTTGCTGTCCAAGGTACTGCACCTGGCATATTAGGAACACCATAATGGACGACACCTTCTTCAACATATACAGGATTTGTGTGTGATGTGACGTGTAGTGTTTCTACACAACCGCCTTGATCAACTGCAACATCTACAATAACTGAGCCGGGGTGCATTTGTTTGACCAATTCACGGGATACTAATATAGGCGCTCTCCGTCCTGGAATTAAAACTGCACCAATGACTAAATCAGCTTGTTTAATAGCCGTTTCGATGTGAGCAGAGTTACTGTAAAGCAATTCGACTCTCGAACCAAATAGGGTTTCTAAGTAAGATAAGCGCTCAACGCTCACATCTAAGATTTGCACCGCCGCACCCATACCTATGGCAATTTTAGCGGCTTCTGTACCGACAACGCCGCCACCTAAAATTACGACTTTTCCGGCTTTGACTCCGGGGACACCGCCTAAGAGAACTCCTCTTCCACCTTGCTGGCGTTCTAGAAATCTGGCTCCAAATTGTACTGCTAGTCTACCTGCAATGATGCTCATGGGACTGAGCAGTGGTAGTTTGTTAGCACCGGGTTGTTCTACGGTTTCGTAGGCGATCGCACAAGTGCCACAATCAATTAAATGCTCGGTTAATTTCCGATCAGCTGCTAAATGTAGATAAGTAAATAATATTTGTCCTTTTTGTAAAAAGTTATACTCTTGTGTTAAAGGTTCTTTGACTTTAACAACTAACTCTCTATTCCAGGCTGCTTCTGGTGTGGAAACAATTTCAGCCCCAGCTTCTTGATAGTCCCCGTCTGTAAATCCCGCACCACTACCAGCTTGAGACTGAACAAAGATACTATGACCATTTTCTCGCAGTACCCGCACACTAGAAGGACTCAACCCGACTCGAAACTCCTGATCTTTAAACTCTTTAGGAACGCCGATTTCCATGTTCCGCCTCTAATGATTTTTTGTTCCACTTTAGCCTGCCAGTATCAGTCTTGCACTTCCGTATTCGGGATAACTAACTAGTAACTGACCTTTCTCAATTCCTCACCTTGACTAATGCCACAGTGTTTATACAATATATAAAGAATAATTACAAATTGTTAAAAGACTGTTTGTAGGGCTTTCTGTTGATCAGCGATATGTGTGTTACAGCACTACTATCGCGCCCATTTGTTGAATGTTTTAACTCCCGTTTGCCGAAAAGAGGTTTCTAGAAAATGACACAATCACAACCAACAGTTACTCCCAAGTTAGAAGATCCTAAATTTGGCTTCAATGAATATGCTGAACGCTTAAACGGAAGAGCCGCTATGGTGGGCTTTTTATTGGTGGTGGCTATTGAATACTTTACTAATCAAGGCGTGCTATCATGGCTCGGCTTGAAATAGCACTACTGACTAGCATTGAGCTAAAAGTTGTAAGCTAGTAATTAGAAGTGTTGGAACCAGCTGCAAAAACTAGCTGGTTCTGAGCTAATTAATACCTAATTACGAAACTTATTGACATAAATTACCGTCTTTGAGGCTGAAGCGGGCAAAAATTCTCGTATTAAGGATTATTTAAATTTAATTTTTCACTAACCACACCAGGATAGTCGTAAAAAGTTTAAATGTTTATATTGTGAAGAGTTGATGCGTTTCGCAGTGAGGATAATTCCATCGGTGGGAATTTTAATGAGATGATTTTTCAAACATCCTGCTGGGCTAAACACGGGCAGGTAATTTAGGGATAATTACTTCTATACTGCCGATGAACTAAAAAATAAAGTTTAGTTTTGTCTAGTTTTTGGATAGCAGGTATTCTTGATAAAGTAACACATAAGGTAATCTGGATAAACCAACTTGTGATGAATGCTGTATTACCCCGTTTTTTAAAGTCAGCCTACAGAAGAGATCCAATAGTCAGTGTGTTGATGACTGTAGGTGCAGTAGATGCCCTGATTGGAGGAATGAATGATAGTTGGTCACTGTTTGCTGTTGGTCTGGGGACAGCCGGAATTAGCCTAGCTTTTAAGTTATGGCGTATGCAGCAACGAAGACCTATATTAGATGAGCCTGTAGCACAAACTTACTTGCTTTCACAGTCATCTAATTCTACTCTCCCAATTCTGACTGTTCCCAAGAAAAAATCATCCCGCTAAGGATATGAATAGTTAATTTTGATTGGCGTAAATATTTTGAAAGTGAGGAAAAAGTGTGAGGAGCGAGGGAAAAAGTGGTGCTGGTTTTGTGCAGCACCGATACATTATTATGGCATTGATGGCGGCGATCGCTCTGCCAGTAACTGCCTGGAAAGGGTTTGAGGTGGGTACTGCTAATGCTGTGGTGGAATTTACACCAAATACTCAACTTAAAGCAGCGATTATTAATCCTCAACTGCTTTACAGTTTCTCTGGACATAGCGGAAAGGTGAAGTCTCTCGCTTTTAGTCCCAATAGCCAAATTCTGGCCAGTGGTGGCGGTAACAATGACGGTATTATCGAATTGTGGAACAGCGAAACTGGTGAGAGAGTGGCGCGGATTAATAAGGCGCACAAATCTGGGGTGAAGTCTTTGGTGATTTCTCCAGATGGTCAAACTTTAATTAGCTGTAGCAGCGACAATACGATTAATCTTTGGAATCTGCGAAATAACCGCTTTAGCCGCTCTTTTGTGGGACACAGCACTCATGTCACGTCTTTAGCTGTATCTCCTGATAGTCGAGTTTTGGTGAGTGGTGCTTTAGACGGGATTCGGATGTGGGATTTGTTACAGCAGCGTCCACTGGCGACTTTAGCAAGCTTTGATAATTCTATATATACACTAGCAATCAGCCCAGATGGTCAGACTTTAGTGAGTGGTGATAGCAAGGGTCTGATTAAGGTGTGGAACTTGAGTACGGGTGAATTAATCCGTGAATTTATGGGACATTCCCAAATAGTTACTACTTTAGCTTTTACCCCAGATGGTGCTAATTTTGTCACGGCTAGCCGCGATCGCACGATTAAAGTTTGGAATCTCAATTCTAGCCAGCCAGTGCGGACTCTCACAGGTCATAATAACTGGGTGAATGCGATCGCTATCAACCCCGATGGACAAACTTTAGCCAGTGCTGGCAGAGATGGTATAAAGTTGTGGAATATAAATACTGGAGAATTAGTAAATACACTGATAGGACACTCAGACTGGGTGAGTGCGATCGCCTACAGTCCTGATGGTCAAACCCTCGCCAGTGGTAGTTTTGATGGCAGAGTTAATATTTGGGGAACTCCACCAAGCAGCAATTAGCTATTTTGTAGGGTGGGTATAGCCCAAGGGGTATGGCTGCGCTAAAGTGACAGCCTAACCCACCAAGACTATTGATAGTTAATTAGAAATCGGGTCAATAAGCAGCCCAATTTTGCTACAATTAATGATGACCTTCATTGTCTTAACTGCTTTAAAAATATGAAGCTAAGAGTCATTCTAGAGCCTAGCGATGAAGGCGGTTACACCGTTTATGTTCCTTCCTTACCTGGTTGTATCAGTGAGGGAGAAGATATTGACGAAGCATTAGCAAATATTAAAGAAGCAATAGAGCTATATCTTGAACCTGTAGAACATGAGTTTTCCTTGACGGAAGGTCTCATTGTTCGAGAATTAGTTCTATGAGTAAAGTTCCCAGCCTTCCCTACACAAAAATCATAGCTGCTTTAGAACGAGATGGATGGATTGTAGTTCGTCAACGCGGTAGCCATATTCGACTAGAAAAACAACTATCTGATGAAGTTCTTAAATTGACAATTCCGGCTCATAAACCTGTTAAACGCGCTACTCTTGCCCATATTTTGAAACAAGCGCGCACAGATGTTGAGCGATTTCTTGATCTTCTATAGTGCGTAGTTAAAATCGCTCAAATAGCCACTCATCGCCAACAATCGCCTCTAACCGTTGTGGCACAAGTCAGCATGGCTCTTTTGTCTTTGACATTGTTGATGGATTCTTTGCTTTTGTGTCTTACGCAAAATCTACAATTCCGAATGGTCAAATAACCATTTATCGTCAATTAATTCCTCTAAGCTTTGCATAAGTCGTGGGATAAAATATTCAGGATTGCTGAGTCCTTGTTGAGTAAACCAAGCTGCCATATCTGTTGGTGTTTCTATTCCTTTACTAAGCGCCAACATATATATCACCCTGTCAGCCACATTCTGAAATACTGATAAATCAGGATGATCTTTTTCTTGACGTTTGCACAAAAATACAATGTTTATTGCTAGCAATGCTTGTAGTTCATTCCCTGAAGGTAGAGATTGATAAAAGTAATCGATTAAATCAATGCTATCTACTAATGGGTGGTTAATTTTAAATGTGAGCCAGAGTGCTTGACTTAGGTAAGCCAAACAATTATTGTCAATAGTCGCGCCCAAATTCCACAGAACCTTAATTAAATCCCTATAAGCACGAATATTTACCAATAACCGCAGAGCTTGTAAATTTAGTTCTATCCCCTTTACTTTGTCTCCGGCTTTACTAGCAATAACAGCCATATTTGCTAAGGTTGTAGCTTTGCCTTGAATATTACCAATGAACTCATCAAGTTCTAGGGATTGTTCCCATAATTGGAGAGCGCTTTCAGTATCCCCTTTTTGGGACAAAATGTATGCCATGTTGTTGAGTGTAGCAGTTTGTCCTTGGACATCGTGAATGAGTCTTGAAATTTCTAAGTCTTGCTGCCACATTTGTAGCGCTTGTTCAATATCACCCTTTTGAGCAAATACACCTGCCATGTTGGATAATGTTGCTGCTTTGCCTTGGATATCTCCAATACTCTCCTTTATTTCTAAAGATTCTTGCCACATTTGTAGCGCTGGTTCGATATGACCCTGTGAAGCAAAAATACCTGCGATGTAGTGAAGAGAGGCAGCTTTGCCGCTAAGATTGCCCAGATGCTCACAAATATCTAAGGATTGTTGCAATAATAGTAGCGCTTGCTGCATTTCACCTCGTTCAACAATTAATTCTGCAATGCTTATGAGGAGCCAAGCTTTTTCTGTTTGTTCACTATCAGGACAAGCGGTTAAGGCTGATTGATAGTGGTCAATAGCATCTTCTACTAAACCTAAAACTTTTTCAGCACGAGCGATTCTTACTAATAATCGGTAATCTTGAAAAAAATTAAGTATTTGATGACATAACGCCAGAGTTTCCAAAAAACGAGAAACATTAAGCCAATAGTTACAAATACCAGAGCAGACGGAAACCGTGATTTCCTGTTCTTTTACCAACACTCCTAAACGAATTATTTCAAGTGCTTGTACTTCTGTGCAATGCTTATCCGTTTCCTCCCACCAAGTTTGATAAATTCTACGTGTAGCAGCTTGGCGCGTAGTTTGCCATTCCTCCTCAGTTAATATCGGTTGCAACAACGGTTCTAAAATCGTCGTTACCCGATATTCAGCAATTTGCTGGGCGAAAGTTGTCGCTGACTCCACTAAACTGAGACTAATTAATTTAGGTAGGAAACCTAACCCCCTAACCCCTACCAGAGAAGTGGAAGTTTGAGTTTTAAGCCCCTCTCCTCGTAGGAGAGGGGTTGGGGAGAGGTTCTTAATTATTTCCTCCGTCACCGGGAGACGAAACACACTCAACCTAGCCAGAAACTTTTTTTCCTCATCCTCCAAAGCATTTAACAAAACTTCCGCCAAAATATCTTCCCGAAACTTGAGTTGCACACCCTCCAACTTTTTCAGTAACTCCTCTGTAGCCAAATCTGGTAACTGCACAATTTCCACCAGCCACTTCAACAAGCGCGGATTTCCATCAGCAACTCTCAGGAGGCGCTGCTTTTTCACTTGCAACCTCACATCCTGATCCAATTGCCAATATATTTTATTAATATCCGCCTCACCCATCCCCTGCAAACTTTCCAAATGTAAGCGATGGGGTGGAAGAGTATCTTCCTTGAGATATCGACAGGTAACAATTAACCGACTTTCTGCTTGATTCTCAGCCAAAGCTGCACACAAAGCTGCTAAAACCTCGTAAGCTTCCGCAGTCATCCGCAGACTACCATCTGCTATATTCCCTTGGGGGATATTCTGCTCAAAGTCATCCAAAACCAACAATAAAGGCTGATCATGTGTCTCTTCTATAGCCTCAAAAAAGTTTTGCAATCGCCCTTTAAAAGAAATTCCCGGCTGATTTAACAAAGCCGGCACACCTGCAAACCGTTCATACTTACTCGCTAGTTTGTTAATTAAACCCACCTCACTCACAGGCCCAATCAACACCACGCGCTGAAAATTGGGGCGTTGCGACTGCACCCGTGTACATAACCGCGCCGCTAGAGAACTTTTACCCAAACCCCCCATTCCCGCCAGAAACACGCCGATATTGTCGCTAGTTACCCGCAAAGCCAACATCCCACGCTGCAAAGCTTTTCTGCGTCCGACAAATTCCCCCCGACTGGCAACTTTGACAATATTGTTTTCATCGAGAAATTCGCTTTCAGGTGGTGTAAATTTCAGCTTTTCGCGCTTTCTGGTAAGTAGTGGTGTAACTAACTCCTGAATCTGGCGAGTATCCCGATAAATCCGCAATAAATGCCAGTCGGAACATTCCTGCGTAATCATTTCCTGCTGTGCCGTTTTTACCGCATCTTCCACCGTCGCCCCAGTTGCCAAAGCTTGATACAGCGCTTGTGCAGCAATAATACCTGTCCTGTCAAACACCGGACGCGCCCAGCCCAAAACCACACCTACACCCGCTTTCACCAAAGCCTGCGCCATTGAGGGAACAGTACCATTATTAGCAAGTTGCCCAGTGTGACAGCCTGAGAGAAACACCACACGGGGAAAGCGTCCCCGAAAGGCTTTAGCTAAATCATCAACGGTAGTAAATTGTACACCTCCCACCTCATCCTCGGTAATGAAGCAGGGAGTATAATCCTGAATTTTTACACCTGGAGGCAGATAGCTCCCAAACTGCCTAACTGTATAAATAACACCATGCCCAGTCAAATGGAATACATCAAAATAATCTGCGGAATATGACTGAACTAAATTCGCCAACTCAGCCACCGAGCCGCTTTCCTCCACAATCAACGCCAAAGGTTGCTCTTGTGTAGCTTTGAGAATATTCGCCTCTTCCTGCTCAAATTGTAGAGGTGCGATTCCTGGGTGTTCTGGCGAAGTCGCCATAAACAACAGCCGCAACGGGCGATTTTGCTGGGGAATAACTGGGTTATTTTGTTGCTTGACTGCCCTGACTGGTAAAAGTTTATGTAAAAATACTGTGCCGTTGTGTAATAATTCCCAAGGCAAATGAGCTAAACCCAACGCTACGTTTTGAGTTTGGGGGTTTAAACCTTGAGCTTCACTGGTTTGAATTAAATCTAAATATATTGTGCTGTGATTTTCTGCATTTAAAGCTTGGCGTAACCATCCTTCCTTCCCATCCAACCACGAATACAACTGACAGCCGATATCTCGTAACTGTGCAGTGTCATCTTTTTGTTGAGAATAGTATTTTTCTTCACACAGATTAATCAGACTATCTAACTGATTAGTATCGAGACGGCGCGTACCGTAATCACAGCGCAGCTCAAAGGTTTGGTTTTGGCTGAGAGCAAAAGTGAAGGTAAGAGGCATAGCTAGAAGCCGCAGTTATTTAAGTAGTAACTATAGTTACCTTCACTATGATATTCTTTAATTTCGGAAAATTTGGGTAAAATACGGAAAAATCTTGGTATATAAACGAAATACAAATTTGGAGTTATTAATGCAACAGATATTTCAAGATTTTGGTGGGTACAGCTATTGCTTTAGCGCAGCCATGCCCCTTGGACTATACCCACCTGTTTATCTAAACTAATTGTTTCGCATCATCTGCTGTAACTGTTGTTGCAAAGCCGGATCTTGCTGAACCGCCATTAATATCTGATTAAAGCGGTCGGGTTCTAATCCCCCAGACTGTAAAACTTCTTGCTGTTCTGAAACAGTTTCCTCTTCGATAGACTGGATCTGGGGGACTACTTGGTTAAAAGACTGTTCTTCCTCTGGAGTAGCTGGAGAAGAAGATGTCGCCCCAGGTTCCTGTGCTTGGGAAAGTTCTTGGAATCGCTCTACAGTCAAACCTGATTGCTCAATAACTTGTATAGACCTTTGTTGAGCTGTTTGACCAATTTGTTGTAAAGTTGGCAGAACGCTGGCAAACTGTTGTAGTTCTTCAGGACTGACAGTAGTTTGTTCTGGTGATGCTGGCAATTGTGCTGGGGGGGTTTGTGGTCTTGCTTCTGGAGCTTGTGCTAGAGCAGAAGGATTAGCTGCAAGTAATAAAACTAATACAGAGCTACCTTTCAAAAATTGCTTTAACATAGAGACTTCCTCCGGAGAAATTACGCAATGAAAATTCTGGAATTACTATTTCCAGATGCCTTGAGGAATTGATGTCATACCAAATACAAGGTATTAATGATCTATTAATATCTGCAAATACATCATCAACATCATTTCCGGCCTAGCTTAATACAACTTGATCGATTTGTGCAACATGACTAGGAAAGGTCTTTCTAGAGGAATATGTAATATAGCAACCGCCAAGGAGGTTAGAACATAAACGGATAATAAAAGTTAGACACTTCTGGCTTTTACACTACTCCCTACTCCCCACTCCCTACTCCCCAGCTATATGACCAAAAATTTTCCTAAAAAAAAGCCCCCATCCGGAGGCTGATTTAGTTATTAACTCTACAGGAATAACTCAGAATTAATATTCACAGTAAGTAGAGTAATCCAAACAAAATAATCCAAATTACGTCAACAAAGTGCCAATAGAGTTCGGCAGCTTCAATACCAAAATGCTTTTCATTACTATAATGACCGGGAACGCGCGATCGCCACAACACGGCCACAATAGCTAAGACTCCGATAGTAACATGAAGTCCGTGGAAGCCAGTTAACACATAAAATGCACTAGCAAACAAATTGGTAGTTAGACCAAATTCCAGGTGAGCATATTCATAAACCTGACCCACTAAGAAAGTAGCACCCATTAAGGCTGTAATTGTCAACCAAATCTGCATACCCTTGGTATCATTCTTTTTGATAGCAGTATCAGCATTATGCATGACAAAACTACTAGAAATCAGATTGATAGTATTAACTCCGGGTAGCAATAGTTCTAATTCTGGTGTACCTTCTGGAGGCCAGACAGGTAGGGTAGAGCGGAAAGCTAAGTAAGCTCCGAACATCCCCAAAAAAATCATTCCTTCAGCAATCAGAAATACCACCAACCCAAACATACGCAAGTCTGGATGTTCTTCGTGATGACCATCTGCTGTTGCAGCATGATGATTCAGTTCAGTTTTCGCTGGGTCAATTATTTGACTTTGCATGAATCTTTAAAAATGTAAAGTTTGGGGTTTGGGGAGTGGGGAGTAGGGAGTAGGGAGTAGGGAGTAGGGAGTAGGGAGTAGGGATTGAGTGGGGATTGGGAAGTAACAATCTTTACCCCTGCACCCCGCACCCTGCCCCCTGCCTCTTCTTAAACACCAGACTCAATAGTGGGATATGGTTCACCAGGTTCGATATTTAACACCTCCTGAATATCCACTTCTTTCTTACTTACGCCATAGTCATAAGGGCCAGTAGCCAAAACTGGGAGTTGAGCAAAATTCTCAATGGCTGGTGGTGAACTAGTCATCCATTCCAGTGTGAGTCCCCGCCAAGGATTATCACCAGCTTTTTCGCCGTACCGCCAACTCCAAACAGCATTGATGATAAAGGGTAATGTGGAAATCGCCAGAATATATGATCCGTAGGTGCAAATTTCATTCAATGAGGTAAATTTGGGGTCATATTGGGCAATACGGCGGTTCATCCCCATCAGTCCTAGCTTGTGCATGGGTAAGAAGGTCATATTCAAACCCACAATGGTTAACACAGCGTGAACTTTGCCCCAAAATTCGTTCATCATCCGTCCGGTCATTTTGGGGAACCAGTGGTAAATGGCGGCAAAAATCCCTAAAACGCTACCACCAAAGAGGACGTAGTGCAGGTGTGCCACTACGAAATATGTATCATGAACGTGAATATCAAAGGGAACGGCGGCTAACATGACACCACTGATCCCGCCAATTACGAAGGTACTTAAAAAGCCCATCGCAAAAATCATCGGACTATTGAGGCTGATTTTGCCACCCCAGATAGTTGCTAACCAACCAAAAATTTTAATTCCTGTGGGTACAGCAATGATCATGGTGGTGATCATAAAAAACATTCTTAACCAACCGGGGACACCACTGGTAAACATATGGTGCGCCCAAACGATTAGCCCTAAGAAACTGATAGCTAAGGATGAATAGGCGATCGCCTTATAGCCAAAAATCGGCTTACGGGAGTGAATCGGCAAAATCTCTGAAATTGCCCCAAAGAAAGGCAAAATCATGATATAAACCGCCGGATGGGAATAAAACCAGAACATATGCTGGTAAACCACCGGATCACCCCCACCAGTGGGATTAAAAAATGTTGTCCCTGCTAACAAGTCAAAGCCCAGGAAAATCAGCGCCCCTGCTAACACTGGTGTAGATATCAGTACCAGAGCCGAAGTTGCCAACATCGACCAGCAAAACAACGGCATTTGATGAACTCCCATACTGGGAACCCGCATCTTGAGAATAGTAACTAGAAAGTTAATCGCTCCCAAAATCGACGACGTACCCAACAACAGGACACTCATAATCCAAATTCCCTCACCCACTTGACCTGTTACCAAACTCAAAGGAGGGTAGGAAGTCCAACCAGCATCAGGTGCATCACCCAGGGCTAAACTAGCGATGAGTAAAATACCCGCTGGGGGAATCATCCAAAATGCTACAGCATTCAAGCGCGGAAATGCCATATCTCTCGCCCCAATCATCAGGGGAATCAGATAGTTGGCAAATCCTGCCCCGGCTGGCACAATCCACAAAAAAATCATGATTGTGGCGTGGAGTGTGAATAGACTATTATAAATTTCTGAAGTGACAAAATCTACTTCTGGGGTACGTAGTTCTGTCCGCACCAAGTCAGCCATCACGCCGCCAATACAGTAAAAAACAAAGGAAGTAACGAGATATTGAATCCCAATCACCTTATGGTCTGTGCTGAAACCAAAAAAGTCTCGCCAATGTCTTTCCTGTGTTTCTTCTATATGAGTCGGGTTAGGGGCAGTTTTTTCTAACTGAGTTTGTGTCATAGGAATTAGTTATCAGTTATCAGTCTGTTCACTGATGATGATGAGCAGTGTGGACTTGATTGATTATTTCTGGCTGTATTCCCATGTCCTTGGTGTAAGGATTCAGAAATTCATCTGGGGATAAATCCCTGGGATTAACAGCAACAGCTTGATTTAAAGTTTCGCTGCTAGCAACTAATTGTTCTTGCATCCAAGCATCATAAGCTTCTTGACTTTCTACTACTACTTGGCTTTTCATCGCACCGTGGTAAGGGCCACAAAGTTCAGCACAAATCAGGTCGTAACTACCAACTAATCTGGGAGTAAACCGAATCTCGCTTTGTCTACCGGGGATAGCATCTTGTTTCAAGCGGAACTCTGGAACCCAGAAAGCATGGATGACATCATTGGCTGTCATGTTAATTTGCACTTCCCGATCAACTGGAACGTGTAACTCACCGGTAGTGATCCCTGTATCAGGATAAGTGAAAAGCCACGCGTATTGTAGACCAGTTACATTAACTCGTAATTCTGCTGGTAAACCTGCTCTTTCGGGACTACGCCCAATTCCCGGAGCGGGATCGCTTAAAGTAGAGGCGATTGCGGTTCCCGCACGCTGCGCGATCGCAGTTCCTGGCATTGTCATGGATTCCTGAGTCATCGGGGCTTCATGGACTGAATGAGGATCAAAGCCGCCGATGTCGTTGTACACTTCAAAACTATAAACAGAAATACCGAGAACGATAATAGCTGGGATCGCTGTCCAGAGAATTTCTAGAGGGACATTACCCTCAATTGGTGGCCCGTCGTCGTTGTCACCTGCTCGCCGACGATATTTAATTGCGGAGTAAATCAAAATACCTTCGACAAGTAAGAATATACCTGTGGAAACGATCATCATCGTGTTAAACAGACCATCCACTAGAACTGCTTCGTCTGTGGCGGCTACTGGCAACAGACCATGATTTTGACCGTACCAAAGGCTTAATAGCGTTAGGACGACACCAATTATTAATGTCCAGATGGAACTTGGAATGTTCACGGTTTACTTAAATGAATTTACTACGTTATCTCTATGCTACCCACTTACTAAGGTAGTACAGGTCAGAAAATATGGAATCTCATGGTTTTAAGATTTTATTAATTTTTGCAGTTAATTTACCAATTCTGGGTACAAGAGATTTATTCGATACTGCCAAGATGTAGATATAAATCAGTGAAAAAATTTAACTTTTGCGGCGGAAGTTCCTACCCTCAGTGAAACGGGGTCGGGATGGATAGCATGGAAATTCAGAGTTACATCCTTGAGAGATGTCCGAGTAATTTCCAAATACTTTGAGATTATTTTATCATTAATTATAGATTGTGATAAAATACATAGACTAAGGAGGTGATATTGAGTGCTACACACAGCAGTCCTTGTGCGTTTGTATCCAACAAAAGAACAACAAACACTACTAGCTCAGGCATTTGGTTGTTCTCGCTGGTGGTGGAATTACGCTTTGAATAAGTCTATTGAGACTTACATAGAAACAGGCAAAGGACTTGGACGTTCAGCACTCAACGCTTTACTTCCTGATCTCAAAAAAGCAGAAGATACTTGTTGGTTAGCTGAATGTTATAGCCAAATTTTACAGGCAACAACACTTAACTTAACCACTGCATATAAAAACTTTTTTGACAAACGTGCAGGATTTCCTAAGTTCAAATCTAAACATGGTAAACAGTCAATTCAATATCCTCAAAACGTCAAGATTGAGAATGGTAATGTAAAACTACCAGGTAGTATTGGGATAGTCAAAGCCAAAATACATAGACCAATTGAGGGGAAGATAAAGACTGTCACTGTTAGCAAAACCCCGTCTGGTAAATATCTTGCATCTATCCTGACGGAAGTACACGGGAATAATCCTACTCCAACAGAAGGAAAGATTTATGGTATTGACTTAGGATTGAAACACTTTGCTGTTGTAACTGACGGTGAAAAGGTTTCCAAGTATGACAATCCTAAACATATTGCCCAGCACGAGAAAAACCTCAAACGGAAGCAGAAGAAATTAGCGCGTAAACAAAAGGGGAGTAATTCTAGAAATAAATATCGTCAAGTTGTTGCCAAAGTGTACGAACGGGTTAGTAACTCCAGGCAAGATTTTCTACATAAACTTAGTTACAAGTTAGTCAGCGATAGCCAAGCTGTCATAGTAGAGAATCTTCATGTCAAGGGCATGGTACGTAATCACAATTTGGCAAAAGCAATATCTGATTGTGGATGGGGAACGTTCACTAACTTTTTAGCCTACAAGTTAGAACGCAAAGGCGGAAAGTTGGTTGAGGTTGATAGATGGTTCCCCAGTTCCAAACTTTGTTCTAATTGTTTCTATCAAGTGAGTGAGATGCCTCTAGATGTGAGGGAGTGGACTTGCCCTCACTGCGGTACTTATCATGACCGTGATAGCAACGCTGCAATCAATATTAGAGCAGAGGGTATCAGAATGCTCAAGGCGGAAGGTGCAGCCGTCTCTGCTGTAGGAGGGGAGGTAAGACCAAAGATGGGGCGAAAGTCTCATTTGCGGCACTCCCCTGTGAGTACAGAAGCCCAAACCTCAGCTTAAGCGGGTTTGAGTAGTTCACAAAATACCTAAAGCTCTGGCTAAAACTAGTTAGAGTGATCCAAAGTATAAGTGCAAGATAAGTGCAAGCTAATCTTTTTAACTGTGGCTCATACGTTAGGGTGTAAATGGGTCAGTACTAAAAATTGAAAATTTTAAGAGAGCCACCAAAAAGAGCGGGCGGAAGGTATTCTTGATGAATGAATTTGTCCTAGAACAACAAAATGAAGCGGCAGCCGAGCAGCGAAAGCCCAAGGAAGTGATTCGTCGCTTGGTGTGGAAAATGTGCATAGCCACCTTGATTTTGATGGCCATAGGCAGTGCCACCCGTGTGATGAATGCTGGGCTTGCTTGCCCTGACTGGCCATTGTGCTATGGGGAACTAGTGCCAGCAAAACAAATGAATCTTCAAGTTTTCTTGGAGTGGTTTCACCGATTGGATGCGGGATTAATTGGTTTAAGTGCGATCGCCTTGGCTGGTTTATCCTGGTGGTATCGGCGTGTTTTACCTAGTTGGCTACCCTGGGCATCAACATTTGCCCTGTTTTTAATTGTCTTCCAAGGTATTTTGGGAGGACTTACCGTTACTCAACTGCTGCGGTTTGATATTGTCACCGCCCATTTGGGAACGGCGCTATTGTTTTTCACTACCCTACTGATTGTCGGTTTAGCCCTCACTCCCTATCAAGGAACTGGTACTGTGGGTAAGTTGCCTTGGTTGGGTTTAAGTGCCGTAATTTTGGTGTATTTGCAAAGTATATTAGGCGCTTTGGTGGGATCTCGCTGGGCATTACACCAATGCTTTGGCGATTCTCAGTTGTGTAATGTGATGTATAGCCATATTTTTGGCTTAGTACCGCCAACTGTGACTACTTTAGCTGTGGTCTTGATCTCCTGGCGAACACCGGCACTTCATCCAGCCTTGCGACGACTGGCAAATCTGGCTGGTGGGTTGTTGATGTTACAAATTCTTTTGGGAGTAGCCACTTTCCGCTTACATCTCCAAGTTGAGCTGCTGACAGTTTCTCACCAAACCGTTGGGGCTGTTTTGCTGGGTAGTTTAGTGGCTTTCACAGTTCTAGCACTGCGTGACTGGGCTATGAGCCGTGAAATCAACGCTTATGCTGTTAGTTCTACCTCAAGTGTTACGAGTACACCAGCACAGGGATCAAATGCCTAAATGAACTCAACTTCGTTTTCTGATTTCTGTAATTAATCATGACTAATGGCGATCGCTATTAGCCATTAATTATTTGGTGAGCCAAGGAATTTGAGATCACATCTAGAAACTCTAACAACTAGAAGTGGTAAAACCATAAAAACTAAAACTGCTTGCACTCCCAATCACAGTCTGAGCTAGGGAAAATGGGGGAGTAGGGAAAAATCATTCCCCATCCTCCTCATCTTCTTCATCTTCCCTGAGCCGCAGTAAATATTTTTAATGTCACCTCAGTACGAGCGGGGACTGCATCAAAGTTGTTGAAAAATAAGGAACAAGAGCCAACATGATTGAGACTAATGTCTCTCGCCACCACCAAACATTTCTGCAAGTTATCCACAGCTACTACCAACTGACAAAGCCTCGGATTATCCCGTTGCTGTTGATTACTACGGCTGGAAGTATGTGGATTGCTGCTGAAGGACAAGTAGATCCATTGTTGCTGCTGGTTACTCTGACTGGTGGGACTTTAGCTGCTGCTAGCGCCCAGACAATTAACTGTGTCTATGATCGGGATATTGATTATGATATGGAACGGACGCGCCATCGTCCTCTCCCTTCTGGTAAGGTGCAGCCTCGTGATGCGCTGATTTTTGCGATCGCCCTGGCTATTATGTCTTTCACGCTACTAGCAGTATTCGCAAATTTACTGGCTGCTTGCCTGTCCTTCTCCGGCATTGTGTTTTATATTTTGATCTACACTCACTGGCTGAAACGCCACAGCACCCAAAATATTGTCATTGGTGGGGCAGCTGGCGCGATTCCGGCGTTAGTGGGTTGGGCGGCTGTTACGGGTACTTTAAGCTGGGCTGCATGGTTAATTTTTGCCATAGTTTTTCTCTGGACACCTCCCCATTTCTGGGCGTTAGCGCTGATGATTCGAGATGACTATGCAAAAGTTGGTATCCCGATGTTACCTGTAATTGAGGGTAATATGGTAACTGTTCAACAGATTTGGTACTACACACTTACCACAGTTGCAGCCACGCTGTTACTAGTTTATCCCTTGCACGCCAGTGGATTTATCTATGGTGCGATCGCTATCTGTCTAGGAGGATTATTTATCCGCAAATCTTGGCGTTTGTTACAAAATCCCGACGAGCGTACTGTAGCTAGAGAGTTGTTTCTTTATTCCATCTCTTACATGATGCTGTTGTGTTTAGGTATGGTGATCGATAGTCTCCCAATTACCCACAGTCTCATGAGTATGGTAATTAGCAAGTTGCATTTCATCAGCTAATTAGTGGCGTATAATCAAAGATTTCCCATAGATTCCCCAAAGTGGTAGGGTGGGTTGGCGACAACGTAACCCACCATTATTTATTTTTATGGGATAGGGAGGGAATATGCCGACCACAACCACAAAATTAACCCAGTTCCCAATACACAAATAATTCCCGCAGCCCCAGCTAGGGGTTTTTTATTCTTACCAGTCCACCATTCCCCAGCTTTACCAGTATAGGTGATTAGTTGTGCTGTATCTACAGTGGCGATCGCCCAAACCAACGCTGCGTGTAATCCCCAAGCCATACCCAAACCACCACCATCAGCAATCCTCGCCACAACCAACATCATCCCCATCAGCCACAATCCAGGGATTTGCGGTTTAGTTTCCTTTTGCTCCCACACTAAATGCAGTAGGGCAAAAATTACACTAGAAATTGCCCCAGCTACCCATACTGAGTAGTCACGCTGTAATTCAGTTAACAAAAAACCCCGAAAAACTAACTCTTCTATTCCCCCAACTAATAACGCTATCAACAAAATAGATGGCAACATGGATGGGATCAACTTAATATTTGATTTTTCTAAATAACACCACCCCAGCCACAATTGACCAGTAAACATAATTGCTAGGCTGATTACTCCCAAACCAAAACCTAAAGCCAGGGAACCTAGTAACGAAGCATTCACCACCAATCCGTAATCTGCAAAAGATTTATGGGATAGCCAAATAAAGCCCCAGAGAACTAGGGGAGCTAATAAGTAAAGTGGCACTAATAAGGGTAGTTTTTGTTCTGGCTGTAAAGATTGAGGAGGTCGCCAATTAATTGTCATGGCTATAACTGTGGCTATTGGTAACCAACATCCTATCCAAGTAATAAAAAATGTTATCACTACAACCAGCACTGAAGCATCTTGAATAAATGCTCGGAGAGTATTGACTATGTTTATCAAAATAGACACAAAAAAACACGATAGACTGCTTGCTTATTTATCAAGACTCTACTAAAGTCTGTGACTTCTGCAAGGGGTCTAATCGTATTTTTACAATCTTACAAAATTTTAGCCAATATAATTAGCAGTTAGCTGTAGTACCAGGAATTAGTTATCAAGCCTTCACCTTTAACTTATTCATACCATCAGCAAACTTACTCTTACTCATCCAAATCTTCATCTGACTCTGAAGAGTCAATATCTTCTGAGGTGGCTTTTTTATCAGTTTCACCCAGTTGAATCAAGTGAATATGCTTATATCCCAGTCTAATTTCAAACTCATCTCCCGGCTTTAAGTTCATCGCCTTAGTGTAAGTAGCACCAATGACAATTTGACCGTTTTGATGAACACTAACACGATATGTCGGTTCTCGACCACGACCATCTTTGGGTGCTTCTGGACTTAGGGGAATACCTCTAGCCGATAGCAAAGCATCATAAAAATCTGTGAGATTGACGCGGACTTGATTATTCTTAGTAACGGTGTAATATCCGCACTGCTTGGCTCTTTCTCGGCGGGGTAAATTAGATAGTTCTTTTACCTTAGCAAGCAATGCTTTTCCAGTTAACGGTGCGGTTGCAGTTTCAGTCATTACGCTCAAATTTTCCTTACTCTCTCCAAACTGATAAACGAAATTGTCTCATGCCAGTATTTGACTACCATGACTCTAGGGTGAAGAATAAATTCCTCTTTATAGGTTGAGCTACCAGCGCCTATATTATGATCACCCACAACATCTTAGAGGTCATGGTGGTCACAAACATTAATTTCGGTGATTTTACGTCACTTTTTACGATGATTCTCCATCGGAAATTAATTGATTTTCTCTTTTGGCGCTACTGTAGCGGTGTAATTTTCAGCCTCCTTCACAATAGCTGGGAGTGCTACTACAAATAAGTCGTAGACCCAATAAATTGCAGGCTTTCAACTTTCAGTGCTGGTCTTTATTGCCGTTGAGTTGTTGGGTTTTCCCTACTCTGACTCTCTAGCTGAGGACAGCATAGTATTTGAATAGGCTTTTAGGGACATACACCTTTGTCCTGCCTGTAGAGACTTGATTTTTTTGGTCTCTGCATTATGAATTTACAAATCAGCATTAGCCGTGTTGATACAGCTATTAGGACTGGATTTGTTACTTCATAATTTTATATTAAATACTAGCATGAACTAATAATAGCAAAATAATTGTTTAGTTTTAAAATTAAATTGGTGAGAGACTTTAATTTCAAAATCTAACCTTGGGGAGGCAAAAAGGGCTGAAGATTTTTCTGCAACTTTCTTACCATAGTGATTATTGCACCATAGCTTTTATAAAAATTAATCTAAATTGAGAGGAGCCGTTTTGACCGGTCAGTTAAATGCCAGATTTCCTTGATTTGCTAGAGACAAAACTAACAGAGGATATCTTACTGGTTTATGCTCACAAGACAAAAAGCGGACAGTCATTATATAGGTCTGTCTTGGGGAAGAATAAATTTTCCCACATTTGCCAAATGCTTGATGATCAGCAGATGATTATCCACTGGTTTAGGTGTTCCATTTATGCAAAAAACTCCTATTTTCAACTATAAGCAGGAATTTTGCAACCAATACCTTTCATGGGTCTTGATCAAGATATAGTAATGTGATTAATTGATTTGCTTAGGTCAGGAGTAAGGAGTGATCAAAAACTTTATTATCTTACACCAAGATTTTCACCCCATCATCGCCCTGGCTAACCCAACAGACATCAAATAGGGTTCCTATATAGTAATCCGCTTTGATTTTTCAACTTACTTAGGTAGGTTGGGAGTAGGGAGTGGGGAGTAGGGAGTGGGAAACAGTTTTTTCAGTTTTAAGCCCAAAGCGCAGGGGATACCAACAGAAATAAAATAGGATTCTTACATATTTAGGACTTACGCAAAAATTCTGCCAAATTCCTATTCCTCTGTGTTCTCTGCGTCCTCTATGGTTCGATATTCCGTGACTCGTGCGTAAGTCCTGACATTGATAATCTTGACTGCATTTAAGTGGGATATGTTGACTATGTAGGAAATTAGCCTGTGTCTTTTTTCTGAAGAATCTACTGGGGATGGTCATGTTCCCGCCACGATTATTTTTTCTGAAGAATCTACTGGGGATGGTCATGTTCCCGCCACGATTACTTGTTGGAGTTGGGCTTTGAAACTGGACAAGAATCTCTGTTGTCCAAGTTCTGCAAATTAATTTTTAATGGTTATGCTTAAACTAGAATCAGTTTCGCTTTGATGATCAGCCTATTAACACTGAGTTGGGAATAAAGGGCAAAAAGAGTATAACTCAATTTGTGCAAGGAACAGCCTTTACTCAAGATTTTTGGGGCTGAGGAGTAATTTTAAGATTTTGGTTAGTGGTAATGGAAGTTCGATTTAAAATCATTCGGCAGCAACAAAATTCTTCTCCTGTTGTACAAACTTACCTGTTAGAGGTGGATTCTGGCAATACAATCTTAGATTGTCTGAATCAAATTAAGTGGGAACAAGATGGAACCTTGGCTTTTCGCAAAAATTGTCGCAATACCATTTGTGGTAGCTGTGCTATGCGAATTAATGGCCGTTCTGCTTTAGCTTGTAAGGAAAATGTTGCTAGTGAATTGGCGAAATTAGGACAAATTCCAGCAGGGGAGAATCATGATCACAGTATTCGGGAAATTACCATAGCTCCTTTGGGTAATATGCCGGTGATTAAGGATTTGGTTGTGGAAATGAGGAGTTTTTGGAATCATTTAGATGCAGTAACTCCCTATGTCAGTACAGCAGCGCGACAAGTTCCCGAAAGGGAATTTTTGCAAACTCCACTGGAGCGATCGCGTCTGGATCAGACTGGTAATTGTATTTTATGTGGTGCTTGTTACTCTGAATGTAATGCTCGTGAAGTAAATCCCGATTTTGTTGGTCCCCATGCTTTGGCTAAAGCTTATCGCATGGTGGCGGATTCTCGTGATACTGACACGGAAAATCGCTTAGAAAGTTATAACCAAGGAACTGAAGGAGTTTGGGGTTGTACTCGTTGTTTATACTGTGATTCAGTTTGTCCGATGGAAGTAGCACCATTAGAGCAAATCACTAAAATTAAACAGGAAATTCTCCAACGGAAAAAAGCCGAAGACAGTCGTTCAATTCGCCATCGTAAAGTATTAGTAGATTTGGTGAAAGCCGGTGGTTGGATCGATGAACGTCAATTTGGTATCCAAGTTGTTGGTAATTACTTTCAGGACTTAAAGGGATTACTCAGCCTTGCGCCTCTGGGTTTAAGAATGCTGATTCGGGGTAAGTTCCCACTTGCTTTTGAACCTTCCCAAGGTACTCAACAGGTGCGATCGCTGATCGAATCTGTTCAGCAAGAAATAGGGAGTGGGGGAGAATAAATCAGAGTCATAGCCTTCCACCTCTAACGTGGCTCTTGAGATATATTCAACCTTTGTCCCGATTGTTCATAAACTAAAATATCCCATTGTCCATTGTTACTATACTCAAAGGAAATCCTCCGACCATCACCGCTAATAGTAGGGTTACGCACTTCTGCTTGCAAATCATTGGTTAAATTTCTCGATTGTCTAGTTTCTCTGTCATAGAGATAAATTGTAGATCGCCCTTGACGACTCGCAGCAAAAACAATGTAGCGACCATTTTCAGCCACGCTAGGATGAGAGGCGATGGTATCTAAGGAATTTAAACCAGGTAAATCTACTAAGGATCGAGTTAGGGTATCAAACATATAGACATCTTGACTACCTCGGCGATCGCTTGTAAATACAATATATCTACCAGCAATTTTAGGATTTAGTTCTGAAGCAGGACTATTCAGACCCCGGCCACCAGGATCAAAGGGATAATTTACTAAACGAGGATAACCCACACAGCCACTCAATAAACCCAAGATACCCACAAATATAGATATAAAAATAGTTTGATGCGTCATTAGTCAATAGTCAAAACTAATACTATTTCTTAGATTAGTTTACACTTGCACCACTGGGAATATCTAACTCAATATTCGGGCCTCGGTCTAAAACTTCAATATCCCACTGACCACGGCTAGCAGTTTCAAACACAATATAACGTCCATCTAGACTAATATCAGGATTTCTCAACCACCCGCGATAATTGGGAGTAATCACTTGTGACTGTTGCGTAGCGCGATCGTAAAGTGCCACCACAGGCCTGCCTTGATCACTAGTAAGATAAGCAATATAACGTCCCGTGTAACTTAAACTAGGACTTTCAGCAATAGTTCGGGGTCTATTTAAACCAGGAGTATTAACTAACCGTTGTTCTTGCAAATCATAAACTAAAAGTTGGTGAATACCATTCCGATTCGATGCAAAAGCTAAAAAGCGACCATTTCCACTCAATGCTGGTTGCTCTTCCGTATAGCGACTGTTAAGAGAAGTAGTCCGCAGAGGTATTTCACTCGCACCGCAAGATAACAACAAACTAGAAAAACCAAAAACTAGGCTCCAATAAATCGGTCTTTGGAGCCACAACTTAGGCGTAAGTCTTTTCACCTCAACCTTACCCAAACCTGCTAAATAATACCATCATCCAAATCACTGGAATTATCTGAGTCCTGATTGGGTTTTTCAATCGGGTTATATGGTACATAGTCAGTTGGTATAGCATCATCATCCTCACGGGGTCTCCGAGAACTTGAGTCAGCAGGTGGACGGCGCTTTCTAGTTTTAGGTGGAACATCCCGGTTAGGAGTCTCTGGACGCTGTGGTCTATTAGTACCACGACGAGAAGATTTTCTTACTTCCCCTCCTGGGTTTTCCCAATCATCCACTGGCTTAGTCGAACCACTCCACTCTTCTTGGTCAAAACTGTCAGAACTGCGACTCACTCGACGGGGAGAACCAGAAGGACGCTTTCTCTCTCCCGTTTCTGGTTTTTCCCTAGTGCTACGGCGTTCTATCCGGCGTGGTGGTTGCTCCTCATAATAGTCATCACGAGGAGAGCGAGTATCCCTACTACCGCGAATGCGAGGACGTGCAGGCGGTTCTTCCTCTTCATAAGGTAGAGGTTCAAAATCATCCTCAACCTCAGCCTCATATCCTCTGCGGTTGTAAGAATAATTTCTGCTGACTTCTCGCTCATCATCCACAATGGGAGTGTTACGTTTAGCTTGTTGGGTAGCAATACCTCGTAAACGAATACTTTCAACCGCAAAAAATACAGTTGAACCCACTAACAGCAACTGCCCAAACTGCAAAATTGGGTCTAAACGCCATCCTTGGAAAATGAGAATAAAGCCACAGAGCAAGCCCACAGCAGCAAAAAATATATCTTGATCTCGTGACAGTTCTGGACGCACAGTGCGGAGAAAATACAGTGCAGCCCCAGACACAGCCAGGAAAATTCCTAAAACACTGGCTGAGTTCGTCCCCACATTGACTTGAGCCAGAATGCTGGCTGAATCCAGCCCAAAATTAATCATTGTTGTTTTCCAAATATCAATTCTATGTTAGCGATTAACATTCCTCATGCCCAGAGAAGCAAAGGCCTTGACAATTAAAATCACTACTCTCAATTAAGGACAATATCCATAATATATTTAAGCTTCCGATCTGCTGACCAACAGAGTTGATCAATTTGTTCGCCCCTAGCTAAAAAGCCGGTGTCTGTCAGCCAAGTATAACTTATTATCAGTGGCGGAATGGGCTGTTTTGATGACAATTCCTTTCGCCCCTTTACATTTAACTAGCATAATGATGGTTAAAAAAATGCTTACCGGACAAAACATATCAATCAAATCAGGTAAGCTCACATAACTGACAGACAATCGGTGGGAAATGAGAGTCAAAGCGACTCTCCCAGGATTATGAACGTTGTATTTTATCTTTTTGGCTAATGAAAATCAGCCCAACTGTAGTGGGGACTACTACAATCAAACCACCCCAAAGTAGACTCCAAAGAAAATTTGCTAATGAAGGTGTCATATTTCTCAACCTTTTTTTAAACACTTCATCATAATTCTAATATGCTGTCTCACAAAAAGATGCTGAGTCCTGAGACATGATCTATATACATCTGTTTAAAATTAATGAAAGAATACTTAACAAAGGTGCCATGTTGCTGGCGTTAGCCTAAATTCTTTGTCAGTTTACCAATAGTAGCTCAAACCGATGACTGGTCTTAACCTCAGTGTTTGGATTCTCAGCCCTATGCTGGGAATAATGATATTTTTGTTTATTTTCCGCATCATTCTGACGTGGTATCCACAGGTAGACCTAAATCGTTTGCCCTTTAACCTGATAGCTTGGCCTACTGAACCGTTTTTAGTGCCATTACGAAAGCTAGTGCAACCCATAGGTGGGGTAGATATTACCCCTATTATTTGGGTAGGAATTTTCAGCCTAATTCGGGAAATTCTCTTGGGTCAGCAAGGATTACTGACGATGATGAGTCGTTTAAATTAGGAATAGGGAGTAGGGAGTAGGGAGTAGGGAGTAGGGGGAAAGATTGTTACTTCCCAATACCCAATACCCAGTCCCCAACCCCCAGTCCTAAAGTTTCATCTCCTGCACAAAATTGGTGTAGACATTACCTTGTAAGAATTGTGGATTTTCCATAATCTTTTGATGAAATCCAATAGTCGTTGGTAGTCCGGTAATGGCACACTCTCGCAAGGCGCGTTTCATCCGGTTAATTGCAGTCGCGCGGTCTGGCCCCCAAACAATTAATTTACCAATGAGGGAATCATAGTAAGGGGGGATTTGATAGTCGGTGTAAACATGGGAATCAATCCGGACACCTGGACCACCAGGGGGAAGATAGCCACTAATCCGCCCTGGTGCGGGACGAAAATCATGGTCTGGGTCTTCCGCGTTAATTCGGCATTCAATCGCATGACCGCGCAAAACTACTTGGTCTTGGGTGAGTCTGAGTCTTTCTCCTTGGGCAATCCGGATTTGTTCAGCAACTAAGTCTACTCCTGTTACCATTTCTGTGACAGGATGCTCAACTTGAATCCGGGTGTTCATTTCCATAAAGTAAAACTTACCCGACCTATCCAGAAGAAACTCCACTGTGCCGGCTCCAGTAAAATTGATAAACTGAGCAGCTCGCACAGCAGCTTGTCCCATTTTTTCTCGTAATTCTGGGTCAAGTGCCGGGCTGGGAGCTTCTTCTAGGAGTTTTTGATTGCGGCGTTGAATTGAGCAGTCTCGTTCACCTAAATGAATGACGTTACCGTAATTATCTGCCAAAATTTGAAATTCAATGTGGCGGGGACGTTCAATAAATTTTTCGATATAAACGCCAGAATTACCAAAGGCGGCTCCCGCTTCCCCTTGGGCTGCTAAGAAAAGTTTGACAAATTCATGTTCTGAACGGACTAAACGCATTCCTCTACCGCCGCCCCCAGCAGTGGCTTTAATCATGACGGGATAATCCATATTCTTGGCAATTAGCAATCCTTCCTGCTCGGATTCCACTAGCCCATCACTGCCTGGTACTGTGGGTACTAAGGCTTTTTGCATGGTTTCTTTGGCTGTGGATTTATCCCCCATGAGCCTGATGGCTTCGGGAGTGGGGCCAATAAAGGCAATGTGATGGTCTGCACAGATTTCTGCAAATCTGGCGTTTTCTGCTAAAAATCCATAGCCAGGATGAATGGCACTAGCATTACGTGTGAGGGCGGCGGAAATAATGTTGGGAATATTCAAATAACTTTTAACGCTAGCAGGTTCACCAATGCAAACTGCTTCGTCGGCAAGTTGGACGTGGAGAGCATTCCGGTCAACGGTGGAGTGAACCGCAATTGTAGCGATTCCCATTTCTTCACAGGCTCGGAGAATGCGAAGGGCGATTTCTCCCCGATTAGCAATTAATATTTTGTCAAACTTCATTTTTTAGCTTCGATATCAGTACCAGTAGATAGTTATTGTCTCCCATCCCATTTGCCACAATGCTTTTGCTTTATCTCAAATTATGACAGGAGTTTTTCTCGCTGTATCCTCAGCAAAGTTGAGAGAGGATTTGGCTTCCTGTCTCTATGGGGCTTAACTAGATTAACAATATTGCATCTGTTAGTCTGGGGTTGGTTCCTTTAACTAGTTTTTTGTGAGGGTAGTTGGCATCTTATCCTGTAGAGTCACTAGATTTTTGTCCGTTATATATCCTCCTTCCTAAAATTGGTGTCTACTTCCACTTAATTTATTGGTAAGTTTTACTAAATTTAAGTATTTTCTCACTATATTTTTTGTTTGTGTGCTATGCTTTAATTTCTGGATAAATAGCGCGGATGTGGCGGAATTGGTATACGCGCACGCTTGAGGTGCGTGTGGCTTTGCCTTGCGAGTTCGAGTCTCGCCATCCGCATTTTTCAGATGAAAGGGACGTTGCGATCGCAGCGTCTTTTGAAGTTTTTAGTGATCAACTTGCTAGGGAAAGCAAAATTTTTGTGCTTTGATGTCTTCAAGCCGTCCTGAAGAGACGGGGCTTTAGACCCAATTTTTTGGTAAAGAACATTGACTGCAATTTTTCTAGAGCAAAACAACTCAACATTGCCAACAGCATGGCATAGGCTGTCTCCCATTTGGCAAGGGGGAGAGGAAGTTATTCAAAAAAGTCTGCCACACTCACAGTTAGCACCACCGTGGCAATTATTACTTTTAGGTGACGGCTCCCCTACCAGGCATTTACAATTACTCACAGGTGAACCCACAGAAGTGGATGTAATTGATATGTCTTTGATTGGCATGAACTCAGATGAAGCTCCAGAACTGATTCAAGCTGTACCAGGCCCAAGACTGCGGCGACAGGTATGGTTACGCACAGCTTCGGGTCAGCGATTAGGTTATGCCACTTCGTGGTGGGAAGCTAGTCATGTAGATGAATTTTTGCAAAATCGTTCATTACCAATTTGGGCGAGTTTAGCCCGTATCCGTACAGAGTTATATCGGGATATTCAAGGCATTTATTATGGTAATTCGGCTGCATTAGAGTCCGGTTTTGCCGTATCTGGTCCTTTTTGGGGTCGTCATTACTTGTTTTGGCATCACGGACAGCCTCTGACCTTAATATATGAAGTATTTTCGCCCTATTTAACCAAATATTTGGGAGCTACGACATTGAGTGTGGGTGATGAAAAAGATCAATCTAGCTCCTAGATAGAATATAGAATCAAGTGCAGTGTAGGATATCTCTGGTTTGCAGGTTTTTCTAGTTAGCTATAATCTCGAAGTGCTGGGAATGATGGATATATCTCAGGGAAACAGCTTTGAAACTCCCTAATTGCAAGGGTTTCATGATCTGTTTTTGTTCTGACATTCTTGGCGGTTACTATTATTTGATTTATTTGTAGAGGAACTACCCCAAAAAACTAATCTGCTAAATTCAATCAAGTATGAGGATAGGTTTCAATGGCTTTGCCTATTGTGTCTGTTAGAAAAAAAAAGAAAACTCAGAAACCCTCTCTGCTGCTGACACTATTGGCTGCTGGATTATTAATTTGTGTGGGCAGTGTATCATACTGGTTTTTAACTCAGAAGCAAATATCTTTGAGAGGCTTACCAGTAGGTGCAAATATTATTCCTGAAGATGCCCTGTTTTCCCTTTCTTTAACTACTGATGCTCAACAATGGCAAAAATTGCAGGAGTTGGGAACAGAAGAAACCCAAGCGGTAATTAATCAAAATTTAGTCCAATTGCGCGATCGCTTTCTCACTAATAATGGTTATAACTTTCAGAAAGATATCGCTCCTTGGGTGGGAGATGAAGTTACCTTAGCGATTTTGTCTGCACCAACAACTTCTCCACCGCTCAAACCAGTAGATGATGAGGGTAATAGGCCTAGCGCTGACCAGTCGATGTTGATGGTATTACCCATAAATAACCTAGAAGCAGCGAAAAACATTTTAGCGTCGCCCAAAACTCTCAAACAAGGTGAATGGACTGAGCGCACCTATCAGGGAATTACTATTAAACAAAGTGATAATCAATCAGGGGAAACCCTTTCAGCCATATTACTAGATGAACGGTTGTTAGTGATTACTGATCACCCCCAAGCGACGGAACAAGTAATTGATACATATCTAGGGGAAGCATCCCTGGCAACTGTAGGTGGTTTTAGGGCTAATTTTTCTAAAATATCCAGTTATCGCCCCTTTGCCCAGTTGTATGTAAATGTACCAATGGCTGCGAAAATAGCTGCGGCGGCTCCTAATCGTCCTTTACCTGCTCAGGTTTTAGCTCAATTGCAAAATAACCAAGGTTTAGCCGCTTCTATGACTTTGGAACCAGCAGGAATACGCTTAAAGGGAGTTTCTTGGCTGAATCCTCAGAGTCAGCGTGTTCTGATGGTGGAAAATAAAGCGGGGAAGATGCAAGATCGTGTACCGGCTGAAACTTTAATGATGCTTTCTGGAGGGAACTTAAAACGGTTTTGGGAAGATTATGTTTTGACATCACAACAAAATCCTCTCTCACCGATATCACCAGAACAGTTACGAGGTGGTGTGAAGTCGCTGACAGAGTTGGATTTAGATCAAGATTTTCTCAGTTGGATGCAAGGTGAGTTTTCTGTTTCAGTGATTCCTAATAGCGTCAGTAATGATGCTACTCAAGATTTCCGTGCGGGTTTGTTATTTATGGTACAAGCAAAAGATGCCGCTAATGGGCAAAGCCTGCGGGATTCTGCGGAAGCATCTTTGAAAAAGCTGGATGAGGTGATGAAAAGCCAATACCAATTTCAGATTCAATCGAGTACGGTGGCTGGTCAACCAGTGGTGAATTGGATTACTCCTTTTGATACTTTAACTGCTAGCCGTGGCTGGTTAGATGATGATATTGCTTTTTTAGTTCTGGGCGCTCCCATTACAGATAAAATCCTTCCTAAACCTGATAGTACCCTAGCTAACAGTTTGCTATTTCAAAAAACGGTTCCTAGAGAACTCAATCCGATTAATGGGCAGTTTTTTGTGGATATGGAAATGGTGGTGAAAAATTTTACTCTCAATACTTTGTTTCCTGAACAACAAATTTTTCTAGATGCTACTAGCTCAATTGGGGTGAAATCTGCTGTTAGTGATAACCGCAGTAGGCGCTATGAGGTTTTTATTGTTCTCAAACAAGGCGATAGTTCAGCAGTTTTGCCTAGTTCTCTAGAGGAAAGTGGGAGGAGACCATAAATGAGAAAGTGCTGACTGACGGGAAACCATGTCCAATGCGTCTCTAAACGGATAGGATCAGAAAAGTGATCGATTAACTAGGGAGAAGACTTTATGAATCTGGTTGCACTCCAGAACTGGTTGGACAATGCCACGTTTGCTGTATTATTTCTCACCATGCTGGTGTATTGGGGAGGTGCTGCTTTTCCTAATTTACCTACTCTGGGGACTTTGGGGACTGCGGGGATGGCGATCGCCAATTTGTCTATTGCTACTTTACTAGGGGCGCGATGGATAGAAGCCGGCTATTTTCCCTTGAGTAACCTGTATGAATCCCTGTTTTTCTTGGTTTGGGGAATTACAGCTGTTCACCTGTTTGCTGAAAATACCAGTCGTAGCCGCTTAGTCGGGGTTGTAACTGCACCTGTAGCAATGGGGATCACTGCTTTTGCTGCTCTGACTTTGCCATCAGAAATGCAATCAGCAGAACCTTTAGTACCTGCGCTCAAGTCTAATTGGCTGATGATGCACGTCAGTGTGATGATGTTGAGTTATGCCGCTTTAATGGTGGGATCATTACTTGCGATCGCATTTTTAATTGTGACTCGCGGTCAAAACATCCAACTACAAGGCAGTTCTGTAGGTAACGGTGGCTATCGCTTGCACAAAGCAGGTGAACTAATTTCACCGCCCACAACAACCCCAGTAGAAAATAATGGTTTTTCTCGCCTAGAAACTAATAACAATGGCAAGGGTAATACTGCGGTTTTAAATTTAGTCCCCGCTACTGAATTTTCTTCTGTAGTCACTACCGACGACTTACTCACTCCCCAACGCCTCAGCCTGGCTGAAACTCTTGACAATATTAGTTATCGCGTCATTGGACTAGGATTTCCCCTCATAACTATTGGCATTATTGCCGGTGCAGTTTGGGCTAACGAAGCCTGGGGTTCTTACTGGAGTTGGGACCCTAAAGAAACGTGGGCATTAATTACTTGGTTAGTTTTTGCGGCTTATCTTCACGCCCGCATCACTCGCGGTTGGCAAGGTCGTCGTCCAGCAATTTTAGCCGCCAGTGGCTTTGTTGTGGTTTGGATTTGTTATTTGGGAGTGAATCTTTTAGGTAAAGGTTTACATTCCTACGGTTGGTTTTTTTAATCCAACTCAACCCTCTAATGTCACAGTGTACACACGAATCATTAAATTAATCAAAATACCGAGGCAAACTCCCTATTATCGGTGTTTATCCGGCGATTAATTTTCTACCTCAAGGAAGAGTATTTAGACTTGTGTATACACATTAGCAAGGGTTCAAGACATTTCTGGTGCTAACCACAAAGCAACATTACGCACATAGGCTTTAATATCTTCTAAAGCCCGTGGTTCTGTTTTCATCCGATCTCCCGGTGGTTCATCCACAAATGTGGGACAGCCCTTGTTAATGTCCCAGTTGTAATCTACAAAGTGATGGAAACTGGAGTTAGCTACTACCCGCCCTACTTGATTACCTTGTGGGTCTGTATAGTTGTCTAGTGCTACAACTAGATTAAAGTCCCTACCTGTAGCCAAACTTTTTCCTAGTGCAATGACTCGCGCATTTAGTTTTTCTGGATGCACTCCAATACCACCCTCGTGGGGATGGGTGGGAAAAAATTCAATATATCCAGAAGGAGAATGGGGATTTTTTAAAAGTTCATGAATTGGTTCTACCGGCATAATTTTTTGATAATCACCGTTAGCTCCAGAATAATAGTTAGGCCAAGAAATATAAGTTGTATGTGGATCATCCCGACTCCAGCGAGTGTTATCAGGATCGGGATTTTTGGTATTGAAATAATGAAGATCCCCAATGTCAACTAAACCGCACATTGAACAGCCCATATCCTGATGATCCCGTGTGGTGAGGATTCCACTTCCACGTTAATGAAAGGCATTAATGCCAGCAATATCTTTTTCTGTTAATCCATCGCCAGTATCTAAGGCAAATAGCCAAAGTTGATCAAAATTAGATTCCCCTAGTGTACTCAAAATTGGGTCGTTACCCTCTGCATCTGCGTAGCGATCGCGTGCTTCGACTGCAAACAATGAATTTCCCGCTTCATCTTGAATAGATGCCAAATAATCCTGTAACAAAGAAAACCTGAAAATACTCCAGTCATCTTCAGTGGTAGGAATGGTAGTTTGCAAAAGAATACGAATTGGTTTGATCATCGGTTCCGTAATTTGATTTTTGAGCCATTGTCATGAATTTAAGCAGATTTAGGTAACGTGAACTAAATGTATTCACCTTTTGCCTTAAATTCCCTCACAAACCGTTTTCAGCGATCGCATCTGATGGCACAATATTTGTGACAAATCATGAAATTGGCCAGATTGTTCGCATTACTCCAGATGGTAATCAGCAGATTCACGCCAATGTTGTCCGACTTGAAGTTGGGAAAGCTGGGTATGTCTTTTAGTAACTTGCTTTTGAATTGTAATAGAGACTTAACAATGTCCTTGAGTATTAAATATTTGGATGAAGCAAATGTACGAGAGATATCTGGGTGGAATTATGACGCACCTTATGATTACTACAATTTAAACCCCGACGAAATTGAACAAAACACACACTATTTTCTCAATCCTCAGAATAACTTTTACGGTATTTTTGAAGAATCAAGAAAGTTTATTGGTTATTGTAGTTTTGGTGAAGATGGTCAAGTACCTGGAGGTGATTACAGTACGCCAGCGCTGGATATCGGCATGGGTATTTGCCCAAATTTAACAGGGCAAGGTCGGGGGTGCTATTATGTTGCAGCAGTTCTAGATTTTGCTCAACAGATGTTTGATCCTCCTATTGTGCGGGTGACGATTGCGGCATTTAATCAGCGCGCCCTCCAGGTATGGTATAGAGTGGGGTTTCACACTGTTGATAATTTTGAGCATCAATACCAGGGTGTGCCTTTTGTGATATTAGTACGAGAAAATGAGCGTGTATTAAAAGACTATAGAAAATGCCAGATGGCAACATAACTAATTGAAATGGAACAAGAAGATCACATTGTCACCGTTGTCATTTCACAAATTGTCAAACCAGGATGCGAAAGCGCTTATGAGACTTGGTTGAAAGATATTACCAGTGTTTGTGGGACTTATGCTGGCCATTTAGGCACAAATGTAATTCGCCCACAACCAGGTGTGCGTCCAGAATATGTAGTTATTTTCCGGTTTGACGGCTATGAAAATTTGAAGGTATGGATGACATCACGCGATCGCCAATATTGGCTGACTCAATCTCAAAATTTAGTGCAATCTGACCCTTATATTGAGCAAATTAACGGATTATCAGCTTAGTCTGTGTCTAATAATTTACTCTTTCATTCTATTTTTACTTTTAATTTAACTACTAATTGTCAAAACAAAGGAAGACAGATAAAATGTAATCACTGAATAATTAAAGTAAATTCAACTCATATTCAGGTATTTATTGGATCAGTGAGTTAATTAATACATTTAATTAAATAGCATCTATTGCATAAAATTATTATTTATTGGGGCTGAACATCTATCTCTATGGAAACTATAGACTTAGTGATAGGAGATTGATATGGAAAATGCATTTGAGCGCCTAAATCATGATGAAGTTGTGTATGTAGAACCAGAAAATTTTAATAATTTAGATGTTTCTGGCACATTTAAAGTCCATGATTTAATTTCAGCCATTAAAAAATATTTGGGAGCAGAAGGAACAACTGAAGAAAATTTGTATGGAAAGGGATTAGATTGTGAAGTGTTAAAATTTAGCGCCGAGGGATGGACGAAAGGCAAAGTGAGACTTTCTTTGGAATTTTGTCCTGATGAACCAGAATTTCCCTTGGCGGAAATTTATCAACAATTTGAACAAATGCAAAGTAATAATAGCTAACCAACTTTTAAACACTTCTGGCACTACTATAATAAGAAATATAGCTGAGGACTGGGTTAAAATCTTTGTAGTGTCTAAGTTTTATGATCCTTTGATGTCTAAACCTCCTCGGCGATTTTTATATTTGGGTTTATCAGTGGTTAATTAACAACAATGGTATGGACTGCTTTACACGCAAAAATTCATCGTACCATTCGCTCCCGCCAGTTATTTGAGGATAATCAAAGGTTATTAGTCGCGGTTTCTGGTGGTCAAGATTCGCTGTGTTTAATTAAGTTACTATTAGATTTACAACCTAAATGGGGATGGAATTTAGGTATTGCCCATTGTGATCATCGTTGGCGTGAAGATTCTGAAGCGAATGCTGATCATGTGGAAAAATTAGCTAAAAGTTGGGGTGTATCTTTTTATTTAGCCACTGCGAAGGTAGCCTTAAATAGTGAAGCGGCGGCTCGTGATTGGCGGTATAAATCTTTAAGTGCGATCGCGCAAAGTCATAATTATCAGTATATTGTCACAGGACATACTGCCAGCGATCGCGCCGAAACACTGCTATACAACCTCATGCGCGGAACTGGTGCTGATGGTTTACAAGCCCTGACTTGGAAGAGAACACTAAAGGCGGATGTTTTACTCATCCGCCCACTTTTAGAAATTACTCGGACACAAACAGAGAAATTTTGTCACCAGTTTAATCTCCCAATGTGGGAAGATTCCACGAATCAAGATATTAAATATGCCCGTAACCGGATTCGCCAAGAATTAATCCCCTATTTACAAGCAAACTTTAACCCCAAACTTGAATCAGCCTTAGCCCAAACAGCAGAACTATTGCAAGCGGAAGTGGAATATTTAGAACAAGCCGCTCACCAGTTAAGGGAAGCAGCAAGCGGGGGAAATGACCATCAGATCCGATTAAATCGTCACATATTACAAAAAGAACCCTTGGCGCTGCAACGTCGCGTCATGCGACAAATATTACAAAAGATGCTATTTGATGCTCCGAGTTTTGATCATATTGAAAAATTAACAGCTTTAATTACAGCACCAAACCGTTCACAAACCGATCCATTTCCTGGTGGTGCGATCGCCCAAGTCCAAGACAACTGGATCTGCTTCATCAGTCCCCATCTGACTTCAGAAGACTGACTAAGAAGCCAATAACTCTGATTGAGACATCAAACCTTGGAGAGTGTGACGCATTTCATTAATAGTCTGGAGTTGATGATCACCACTTTCCTGAACCTCAGCCAAAGAATCCGCAATTCCTTGCAGCTTATGTCGTAAATCCTCAATAGAATCTTGAATTGGTTGTGATACCTCTTGATAAACATTTACGTGACCCCAACATTCGGCGACTTCAGTTCGCAGGGATAACAAACTTGCTTCTATCTCCTGACATTCTTGCTGCTTCTGATTTTGATCTTCAGTTTGATGCTCAATCATCCCTTGATCCATTTCAATAGCAGCACTGAGTTCAGAAATTTCATGTTCTAACTTTTGTACTTCTTCTGACTGTTGTTGCTGCTGCGTTTTTATCTGCAACAGAACCGGACTTAAGTCAACATGAGGATCTGCTTCGATGTCAGTAACATTCTCGCCCTGTCGTCGGAGCAGGATATTTTCATGCTGCTTAATCAACTTTTCCCGTTGTACTAAATTGCGGCGTTGTCCTACCAAAGTTTTGTTTAACATCTGGTAGAGGTCTTGTTCATCCTCCAATTCCGTTTCCAAACTAATTTTCTCTTCGTCACTTGCTTCCTGGATTTTCTTTTGTAAAGTGTCTATAGTTTCCTGCTTATATTCCAGTTCTTGCTCTTGATCCTGGACAAAACTAGAGTCCATTTCCAACTTCTGCATCAAACCCTGTATGACCTGTTGTAGTTCTTCTACAGACATACGTTCAAGAGCATCTACATCAACCTGCTGGATGAGTAGCATATCACCGGAAGTTGATGATAAAGAACGAATTTGCTGATGTAACAAATCCTGATTTTGCAACTGTTCCTTAATTATCCGAACATAATCTTGCTTAATAACCAGAATTTCCCTGTTTGCTGTTAACTGAGCTTTTTGCTGATTGAGCAAATCCTGCGCCTCTTGCCAGGCATTTCGGCGATCGCTTAAAGTTTCTAACAAACGCTTAATTTCAGCTTCTTTTTCAGCCGCTAGAGTTTTTTTCTCCTCCAACTTTTGCCAATTGGAATTTAAACTAGCTTGCTGGCTTTCCACTAACTCCAAAGCTAGATTCAAGTGTTCCCGCACACTTTCCGTAGGTACAACTCGATGAGACAAACGCTCTAGTAACTCGCTCATCACCCGACTTTGCTCCTCATCCAAAACCTGTCCTGACTGAGAATCTGCTTCGGACTCCTCTAAGCGGCGTTGCTCACCCCGCAAATGCTCCCAAGCCCCCTCTAATTCCTGACGGTTACGCTCAATATCAGCTTGTAACTGTGAAATCTGCTCCCGTTTTGTCTCAACTTCCTGTTTTTGTGATTCTAGGCGTTGAAACTCTTCCTCCATTTGTTGTAACTGTTCTAAACGAGCCTCCATATCCATTTCACGGCGATTCATTTCCTGCGCCTGAAACGTTAGTGACTCCTTCCATTGATCAATTTCATCTTCCTTCAGCTTAAACTTTTCCAACTGGCGGGAAAAAGTTTGCAACATATTAACTAACGGCCGTCCAGCTTCTTGAATCCGTTGTACTTGACGATTCGGATTCAATTCCACCAGCACCAGTGCGCCATCATTTAATTTACTAGCGTCATCAGCTGTAATTGCGTCTTCCGAAACAGGACTCCAATTCTGGTCGGTTCGCTGACACGCTAGCAGTTTCAGTTCGGTTTTTGGTCCACCACTGAGTAAGCCGCCTTTCTGCTTTTGTACTTCTGCTAAATACAGCACACCGTTTGTCCTCTTGTGTACTTGATGCCCTTATTTGGGGGATATACCTGAAATAATTTTACTAATTTGTCTTAATTTAACCTAAATTGAACAAAGACAGAAACAACTTCATATACACGTGAGATCAAAGTCTTGAATATTTCTTGATAATTTATAGAAATAATTTGCTCATCAGCTTATATTTTCTCCTGATGGCGGTAATCATGACTTCCGTGTTATCACTAGGTTTAACCAACTATTTTACAAATCTTTACCGATTCTAGCTATATTTAGCTACCAATGGGGACTAATTGTCACAGAAATCATATTTTCAGTAGTAATACCAGATTCATCTGCTAAAAAAGTAGAACCTTTCATCACTCAGATGAATAGACCATGCCAATAAAATTTTTAGGAGAGCCTTTAAAATAAATGCACGGCAACTTACATGAAATAGATATTCGCAGCATCCTACAACTAATTTCCTTGGGACAGCGAACCGGACAACTATTGGTAGAAGCCTGTTTTGACACTCAAGATCAACTGACAAATTACAACACAGCTAAGAATCACCAATCATTAAACACTGAAAAACAGTTTTGGTTTGTCTTCTTTCTCAACGGTGAAATTATCTACTGTCAACAAGGTGACACTAATTTGTCACGAATTGATGACTATTTACATCATTACCGCATTGAAAAGCAGCTTAATGAACAGCAACTTGCATCTCTAGGTTCAGAGAATGCTCCAGAATACGGATATCTTTGGGCATTATTAGAACGGAATATCATCGAACCCAAAATAGCCCATCGTATTATCCACAGGTTGGTAGATGAGACACTCTTTGATCTACTGAGCTTACATCAAGGTACTTTCATTTTTCGCCAGGGCGCGACCCTTACCCCACAGTTAACCAGCTTAGAAATTCCACCTTTAGTATATAAAATTACTCAACAGATCCAAGAATGGAAACAGCTTTATCCACATATTCAATCTGCTGAACAATTGCCCATCCTAGCAGATATGGTGAAATTGGAATCTTCACTACCAGCAGAAACAATCAACAAGCTACAGCATTGGGCAGATGGGAAAAAAACCCTGCGTCAACTAGCTCGCCATCTTAACCGAGATATTTTAACAGTGGCTAAAGCTATATATCCATACGTAGAGCAAGGCTGGTTACAGATTGTATACTCAACTGCCAACACATCCCCATTAATCAGGGCAAATACGGCAATCGAACACCAGCATCAAAGGAGAGTAGTCTGTATTGACGATACAAAAACTGTCTGTGAAACCGTAGAGTCTATTCTCACATCACAAGGATATGAAGCCATATCTTTAACCAATTCGCTAGAAGCCATTAACCTCATTTTTAAACTTCAGCCAGACTTAATCTTATGTGATATTGCGATGCCAGATTTAGATGGCTATGAAATTTGTTCCATGCTGAGGCACTCTAGAACATTTCAAAATATACCGATTATCATTCTAACTGCCAATGATAAATTCATAGACCGAGTGAGAGCGACGATGGTCGGAGCCACGGATTATTTAACCAAGCCCTTTGGAGATACTGAGTTGCTCATGCTTGTGGAAAAATATATCACTGTCACTCCTTCCCTGCGAAAATCTACAATATGTAACATTGATTAGGTTTAACCTCTAGTTTTGGGTAGTCTAAGTTCAAGAGATTCAGTAATTTAGGAGGCGGATGTGCCTAAAATCTTGGCTGAAACAACCCCATTAAAGACGAATAGGAGCGGAAAATCCCATGATTGCTATGTAACAATATATTTTCACCCAGTCTGATCAGGGAACACCCACAAAATGTGATACTAACTGATACCATAAAATTAGAGACAAAAGACATTGTTAAAGAATCATTTGACTCCAGTAGCAGGTTATTATTTAGTACATTAGTGAAACAATAATAAAATTAATTTATACACTAAATATTTTCGGGGAGCAGGGAATGTTCCAAGCAGGAACGTCTACATCAGGAGAAAAATAGGGATTATATGAGTACAGTTCTGATTGTGGAAGACAGTATCGCACAACGGGAGATGATTACAGACCTCCTGGAACAAAGTGGTTTAATAATCACCCACGCCCATGACGGAGTAGAAGCATTAGAGGCGATTCAAACTGCCCCTCCGGATTTAGTGGTACTGGATATTGTGATGCCCCGGATGAATGGTTATGAAGTGTGTCGGCGGTTAAAAGCTAACCCCAAAACCCAAAACGTCCCTGTAGTCATGTGTTCTTCCAAAGGTGAAGAATTTGACCGCTACTGGGGTATGAGACAAGGTGCCGATGCTTACATAGCTAAACCGTTTCAACCAACTGAATTGGTGGCAACAGTCAAACATCTGCTACGAGGATAAAAACGATATGGTCAGTAAACCGGACTTTTTAAGTGGTAGTGGTCAAGATCAGTTTCGGCCAGAACTGCGCGTAGAAAGTCCTGAAGGTGAATTACATTTGAGATTTTATATTGCCTCCCACCAGGAGTTTGCTCTACCTGCCACTGGTATCCGGGAGGTCATGGAACTAAGTCCTGATAGAATCACTCCCATACCTAATGCTTCTCCTTTACTTTTGGGTACTCTAAATTTACGAGGTAGAGTAATTTGGGTAGCTGATTTAGGTCAATTCCTGGGTGAAGCAACGCCATTAAACACAGATAGAGCAGAAATTCCGGTAATTTCTATTGAAGAACAAGACATAATTGTGGGTTTAGCAGTAGAAAAAATTTGTGGCATGGACTGGCTGGATATCCAGAATTTAATGCCGCCAAGTAATTTACCGGATACTATGACTCCGTTTTTACGTGGGGAGTGGTTAATAGATGCTGATAAAAAACAGTGCTTAAGACTGCTAGATCAAATGGCAATTTTGCGGAGCGCGAGGTGGGCAGGATGAAATTGGGAGGGAGCAAATGCCAGCTAGTTTAAACGATTATCTAGATTCATATAAACAGGCTTGTACAGCCTACGCACAAGAAAACTATGAGGTTGCTGCCACTTTAGTTGATGAAGTGGTGAAAAATGTACCAGATGACCCTAATTGCCATTTGCTACGGGGTCATATCTACTACGTTTTGCAACAGCACGATGTAGCTAAACAAGAATACCAAAAAGTTCTAACTCTGTCTGAGGATAAAGAAATTGTTGGTTTCGCTAATGAAGGTTTAGAAAGAATCAATGTATACCAAGAACCAGCAGAGACAGAACTTGGGACTGAAGAAACTGAAGAGAATTATCGCCAGGAGTCAGTAAGTTTCACAGAAGATTTTGATCTTTTAGATTCAAATCCACCAAAATTAGAAGATTTGGGGGTGTTTCCTGATTCAGGTGGTAACAGCTTTGAATTGAATGGTTTGGATGAAATTCAGTCCTTGGAACTAGAAGAGCTAGGGTTAAATAATCCCTTTGAGGTTTCTTCTGATCAAACCCCAGAAGCAACGATAGCTTTCAGCGCCGATCCTTTTGAGTTTGATGAAAGCCAAAACGGTAAAGTAATCCATGCTAACACTAGCGATGAAGTGGAATTAGATTTACCAGTGTTCTGGCAAGAGGAAGTTGGATCATCTGGCACAGAAGAGCCGGAAATTAGCGCAGAAATTAGCAATAATTTTGCTGATTATGTCACCCATGACTCTGAAGAAATGTCGCTAGTTGATGATCAAAATATCAATATTGAAGCTCTTTCAGAAACGAATTTTTCGACGATTAATAGTTTTGAAGATGCTACTGAGCCTTTGGTTTCCCTGTCGGATGAAGAGCCACAAGTGGCTGATTTTGTCTTGACAACAGATGGCGAGGAAGATGAAGATTTACTAATTCCAGAAGATGATTTTAATGATGATTCGATAGAAATACATTTGAGTCATGATCAGCAAAATAATTTACCTCATGTTGACCAAAATAATTGGTTGGAAGAAATAGAAAATGAAGAAAGAATTGCTGAAATATCTGCAAACTCAACTTTAAATGGGCGATATTCTGTTCAAGATGAGGAGATGGTAACTGGTGGGGATTTAGATATACGGAACTTTGAAAGTGATGATTTTGATGATTTTGAGACATTTAAGTCCGCTTTTGGTTCCGATGAAGAACCCACTGGTTTGCTGAGAGATGAAAATTCTCAGAGCAATATAGACTTTTTAGATGATTTTGATGATTTTGATGATTTAGAGAATATTCCAGGGTTTGACTTAGGAGCAGCAGATTCTAGCTTTGGTGATGTGACTATCCTTTCGGGTTCACTGGATAGTGATAACCTCCAAAGTCAAGACAGTGGCTTAAATTCTAAAAATCGATCTCGCAACACAGAAGCGGCTCCTGTAGGTGAGGACAGTACTGAAAGGAATCGTGACGATGAGCTATTTTCCATCACAGGCTCCCATAATGGGGTGCAACAAGCAGTTCCAACATTTACTGACGGCGATGCATCGCAGCTAGAACCGAATGTTACTGTCGAGCAAGGCTGGTTAGGATTTTTAGAGAATGCTTCTTTAGATAAGAAACCCTTGTTTTTAGGAGCCACAGTGGGGGTTTGTTCCGCATTAGTTGTAGCGGTGGTGAGTTTTGCAACTACCAATTTTTCTCCACCAGAACAACGGGAAACGGTGAGGAATACTGGTTGGGCAATGGCTGCTGCTGCGGGTTTTGCGGGTGCTGGTGCAGCTACGTTTATGGGTAGTTTGACATTAAAGCAAATTCGCCGCACTACTAAGGATTTGCAAGCTCAGTTTGATGCAGTGCGCCAAGGTAATCTGAATGTCCAGGCTAAGGTGTATTCTGAAGATGAATTAGGGCTGTTGGCTACTGGTTTTAATGAAATGGCGCGGGTGATTTTTGTCACCACATCGGAAGCTCAACGGAAAGCGGAGGAACAGGAAGAAGCGAAGGAAAACCTACAACGGCAAGTAATTCGCCTGCTGGATGATGTGGAAGGCGCTGCTAGGGGTGATTTGACGGTGCAAGCAGAAGTGACAGCCGACGTATTGGGAGCGGTTGCTGATGCCTTTAACCTGACAATTCAAAATCTCCGGGATATTGTCCAACAAGTAAAAGTGGCAGCAAAGGAGGTAACAAAAGGTGCAACTAATTCGGAAACTTTTGCTAGAGCTTTGTCTAGTGATGCTTTGCGACAGGCAGAAGAGTTAGAAGTAACTTTGAAATCGGTACAGGTGATGACTGAATCGATTCTGAGGGTAGCAGTAGCGGCGCGAGAAGCAGAAATTGTGGCTGGTGATGCTAGTGCGATCGCCCTCAAAGGTGGCGAAGCAGTGGAAAATACTGTGGCAGGGATTTTAGAAATTCGGGAAACGGTAGCAGAAACTACCCGGAAAGTGAAGCGGTTAGCGGAATCTTCTCAAGAAATTTCTAAAATTGTGGCATTGATTTCTTCTATTGCTTCTCGGACCAATTTACTAGCACTCAATGCCAGTATTGAGGCTGCAAGAGCAGGTGAATCAGGTCGTGGGTTTGCCATTGTTGCCGATGAAGTGCGTCAGTTAGCAGACAAATCTGCCAAATCCTTAAAGGAAATTGAACAGATTGTGATGCAAATCCAGGGGGATACTGGCTCAGTAATGACCGCAATGGAAGAAGGCACACAACAGGTAATTAAAGGAACTAGATTAGCAGAAGAAGCCAAGCGATCGCTGGAAAATATTATCCAAGTAGCGAATCGTATTGACATTCTGGTACGCTCAATTACCAAAGATACCGTAGAACAAACGGAAACATCCCGTGCCGTCGCTCACGTTATGCAATCGGTGGCACTAACAGCCCAAGATACTTCCTTGGAAGCCCAGCGCGTTTCCGGAGCCTTACAACTTTTAGTAGGTGTTTCCGGGGACTTGATATCCTCAGTAGAGCGTTTCCGCGTGGAAACCCTCGATTCTAGGTAATTAATTAGTCATTAGTTAATGACCAAAGGCCACTCAGCACTCACTACTCACAACTTTTGCTATGCTGCCGGAACAACAACAGCGGATTTTAGGTTACTTCATAGAAGAAGCTAAAGAACATCTGAATACGATTGAGCAGGCGTTACTGAATCTTCAAAGTACGTTAAATGACCCGGAAATGGTGAACGAACTTTTCCGGGCGGCTCACTCTATTAAAGGAAGTGCGGCGATGCTAGGGCTAAATAGCATTCAGCATACCTCCCACCGTTTGGAAGATTGTTTTAAAGTTCTGAAAGAACATCCGGTTAAGGTTGACCAAAAGTTAGAGTCTTTATTTCTGGGTGTCTGTGATACTCTCAAAGTGCTATTAGAACATTTGAGTGGCCCGTTTGGTCTGTCTGACGAGGCTGCTAATACTTTGATGTCGGAAACTGAGCCAGTTTTTGAATGGCTGAATGAGCATTTAGAACTTCTGGTACAACAAAGCATTAATGGTGTAATAGCAGTAGAAGCAAACGGTCAAGATGTTGGCAGTCTTACTGATTTGTTCCTGCGGGACGATGTTACCACCGTGGAAGAAGAAAGTGAAAGTACATCGACTGCATCACCATATCTAGAATTTATAGGAGATTCCCTTTCACCTCTGACAGTCAGGGATTATGGGGATGAATTTCAAACCGAGGTTTTACAAATATTGCGGCAAATGTTGCAACTGTTTAAAAAACCGACCCATCCCGAATCTCGGAACCATCTTCAGGAATGTTGTCACCAGTTAGTTAGACTCGGCGAAAGGTGGGATTTATCTCATTGGTGCAGTTTATGCCAAGCAGCAGCAAGTGCGATCGCTAATTCAGAAAATAGCTATCTTACCCTAGCGAAAATTGTCATTACCGAAATCAAACAAGCCCAAGAATTAGTTCTCCAAGACAAAAATACTGAGATTCAAGTTAGTGAACAATTAGCAGCACTGATCAACTTGCCCGAAGTAGATTTGTTGTCGGAACCTGAAGCTGTATTCCCTCACCAGCCGACATTTGAGACACAAGAGATAGCAGATGAGGCATTATTTGCCACCCCAGAAAATTATGTGAGTGAGGCTACTATCTCACAGCCAATAGAAAGCATCACTAGTCTATCTGAACTCTCCGAGCAAATTCAGTCCAATCAAGAAACTTTAGAGCCAACAGAAAACACTGTGCCTGAAACTGCTCTGACTGACATATTCTTCTTGGATGCTCAAGAAGAAATATCTGTTAGTAATGTTGGTCAAAATGGCCCAGAAGTAGGATTAGCAGAGTTAAATACCCTAGCTGATTTATTTAACGGTGAAACTCCAGAACTAGATCAAAATTGGGAACAAAAAGACAATTCCGAGATTAGCTCTACTAATGAATTAGGAATAGATTTCAGGGGTCAGGATGTTGAAGATTCTGATAGTGATTTAGCTGATTTCCTATCCTTTGATCTTGAGCCGCTCTCCCTGCAAAATGAACTAACTTCTCAGGTAATTCCTAGCGAAGAATCGCAGCCATATTCTTCTAATGAGATTAATAGCGCTGGTTTGAGTAATGATTTGTTAGTAGCAGAAACACAGGAAAATGAATTATTAACTACAGATGTAAATACTGAATCAGAACAAATATTAACTAACGCTGAAAATAGTTCAGACGACTTGTCGTTAGAAACAGATAATGCTGATATAGAAGATATTTTACTGGATGATTTTACAGAAAGTAACCCAACTTTAGTCCAGCCAGATTCTTTAACTATAGATGCTTTATTTGATGATTTTGATCAGATTGAAAATACTTCATCTCTGTCTCAGGATGACGCAGAAAGTGATGATTTATTTGATGCAATACCAGCATCAGTAATAGAGTTTACTGAAGCAGAAGATAATTTCAACGATTTTTGGAACGAGGAAGGCGCAACAGAACAACAAAACGAAGCTGTTCCTTCAGTTGAGCAGGATGTTGCTCAAGCTTTAGAGGATAGTCTGTTTGCGGCGGCAGCTTCCAGTAATATGTTTGGCAACATTGGGGAAATAGCATCACCGTTCACAGGTATTCAAGAGGAACTGGATGAAATAGATGTGACACTACCATCAGAGAGTGATGATAGTGATGATTTATTCGGTGATGTTGCCGCCTTCAGTTTTGCATCAGAAGGTGATGAAGATTTAGCAGAAATCAGTGGTTTTGGTGAAGAGTCGGAAATAGTGGCGGAAATAGCATCGCCGTTCACAGCTATTAAAGAAGAATCGGATGAAACAGATGTGACACTACCATCAGAGAGTGATGATGGTGATGATTTATTCGGTGATGTCGCAGCCTTCAGTTTTGTATCGGAAGGTGATGATGCTCTCAGTTCGGATGAAACAGATGTGACGCTACCATCAGATAGTGATGATGGTGATGATTTATTCGGTGATGTCGCCGCCTTCAGTTTTGCATCAGAAGGTGATGAAGATTTAGCAGAAATCAGTGGCTTTGGTGAAGAGTCAGAAATAGTGGCGGAAATAGCATCGCCGTTCACAGCTATTAAAGAAGAATCGGATGCAACAGATTTGACACTACCATCAAATAGTGATGATGGTGATGATTTATTCGGTGATGCCGCCGCCTTCAGTTTTGCATCAGAAGGTGATGAAGATTTAGCAGAAATCAGTGGCTTTGGTGAAGAGTCAGAAATAGTGGCGGAAATAGCATCGCCGTTCACAGCTATTAAAGAAGAATCGGATGCAACAGATTTGACACTACCATCAAATAGTGATGATGGTGATGATTTATTCGGTGATGCCGCCGCCTTCAGTTTTGCATCGGAAGGTGATGATGCTCTCAGTTTGGATGCAACAGATGTGACACTACCATCAGATAGTGATGATGGTGATGATTTATTCGGTGATGTCGCAGCCTTCAGTTTTGCATCGGAAGGTGATGATGCTCTCAGTTTGGATGCAACAGATATGACACTACCATCAGATAGTGATGATGGTGATGATTTATTCGGTGATGTCGCAGCCTTCAGTTTTGCATCGGAAGGTGATGAAGATTTAGAAGAGAGTGCAGAGGAATCTAATTTAGGATTTGGTGAGGAAAGACTAGGGGAGGAAACAGATTATTTATCAGATGATCTGTTGAACATAGAAACAATTTCTGAAAATACAGAATTAGCTGAGAGTGAAAATGCTGATTTTGTTGTTGCGGAAGAGGCTTTAACAACAGAAGAAGCTACTCCAGAAAATGATATTCCTACTGAGATACAAGATCAGTTCGCTGAATTGGAAGCTTTATTGGAGGAGGAATCAGAAATTAATTCCCTTGCTAACTCTATGGGAGAAGAAGATTTTGCAGATTTAGAAGCTTTGCTGAATACCAGCGATAATGACCAGCAGGTAAATGAATCTCATGATTTGCCATCTTACGCACGACAGTTAGAAGTAAGTAATAACGAAACAGCTAGCCAGTCTCTTGGTTTATCGGATGTGGATGATGAATTTAGCGATTTGGAAAAGTTGCTAGCGGAAGCAGATCAAACGATATCCCACTCATCAGCCAACAAACCAACGCTGCACACCAGCAAAATATCCCGTGGTTCAGATCGTCGCACTGCAAGGTTTGAAGAGACAATGAAAGTGCCAGTAAAACAACTGGACGATATGAGCAATTTAGTTGGGGAGTTGGTGGTAAACCGTAACACCTTGGAACAGGATCATGAACGGTTACGACAATCTTTAGATAACTTGCTAATTCAGGTGCAGCATCTGTCAGATGTGGGTGCAAGGATGGAAGAGTTGTATGAGCGATCGCTATTGGAAGCGTCTCTTTTAGCTAGTCGCAAAACTAAAGATGTTCCAGGATCTAACTCGAATAATGATCATTCCCATACAAAAATGGGTTTTAGTGAGTTAGAAATGGATCGTTTTACTCCTTTCCACACCCTATCTCAGGAAATGATTGAATTTATTGTGCGGGTGCGTGAGTCAGCGAGTGATATTGATTTTGTAACTGAAGAAACGGAAAGAGTAGCAAGACAGTTCCGCCAGGTGACAACCCAGCTACAAGAGGGACTGACACGAACGCGAATGGTACCTTTTTCCCAAACTATCGATCGCTTGCGTCGAGGAGTCCGGGATAATGCCATTAAGTATGGTAAACAAGTGGAGTTGGTGATTTCAGGTGGAGATACCTTAATTGACAAGATGATTTTGGATCATCTTACCGATCCCTTGACTCATATGCTCAACAATGCGATCGCTCACGGTATTGAAACGCCGGATATCAGGGAAAAAGCTGGTAAACCACCGGTAGGATACATCACAATTAGGGCTTTCTACAAAGGTAATCAAACACTAATTTCTGTAGGTGATGATGGTGCTGGTATCGATCCACGACGGGTGAAGACAAAAGCTATTCAGATGGGGATGATTACATCGGATCAAGCAAAATCTATGTCCCGCATGGAAGTGTATGACCTGCTATTTCAGCCCGGTTTCAGCATCAAAGATGAGGCAGATGAAATTTCTGGGCGCGGGGTGGGAATGGATGTAGTCCGTTCTGAAATTAGTGAAATTCGTGGCATAGTCAACACAGATTCTACTATCGGTCAAGGAACAACCTTTACTATTCGTCTGCCTTTGACCTTGAGTATTTGCAAAGCCTTATGCTGTGTCTCGGATAAAGCCCGGATTGCCTTCCCGATGGACGGTGTAGAGGATACCTTGGATATACCCGTAAAAAGTATTCAGCACCACCCTGATGGACAATCATATATTTCTTGGCGTGATACATTATTGCCTTTCCGACCGTTGAAAGAACTTTTAACCTTCAATCGTTTGCTGAGTCGCGGTAATGTTTATGGTGGAAACCGAGATGATGATATGGTGTCAGTGGTTGTGGTGCGATCGGGAAATACCTTGATTGCTCTACAAATTGACCTGGTACTGAGTGAGCAAGAGATTGTTATTAAGCAATTTGAAAGCCCTGCACCCAAACCCATCGGTGTAGCTGGTGCTACTATCTTAGGTGATGGTCGCATTATGCCCATTGCTGATGTACTAGAAATTATTGAAATATTCCAAGGAAGGATTTCTAAACATAATGGTCATAAACTTTGGCAGCAACAAGGAGAGCCAACTCTGCCAGAAACTACGGTAGAAAAAATTGATCCTACAGTGCTGATTATCGATGATTCAATTACAGTTAGAGAGTTACTTTCGCTGACATTTATCAAAGCTGGTTATCGCGTTGAACAAGCCCGTGATGGACAAGAAGCTTGGGAAAAACTGCGTTCTGGCTTACCTTGTGATATCGTATTCTGTGATATTGAGATGCCCCGTTGTGATGGACTAGAATTGCTATCCCGCATCCAAAAAGATTCTCAACTCAACCACTTACCTATTGCAATGCTCACCTCACGGGGTGCAGATAAACACCGACAAACGGCATTCCAACTCGGCGCTAGTGGCTACTTTACTAAGCCCTATTTAGAAGATGTTTTACTAGAAGCCGCCGTGCGGATGCTGTCTGGGGAGAAATTGCTAAATTAAGACCCTATCTCTAGCCTCTCCCCGTAAGCAAGGCTACTGTGTTTGAGCCTGTTTTGCCCCCTAAACCCCCCAAGTTTGGGGGAATTTGAAAATCCTATAGTAACCCCAAGGTAGTTAGGACATTTCCTATTCCCTGTTCCCTTAAAACCACAATTATGATGTCCTAAGCAATATGTCTGTTGCCAGAAATATTGAATACTAAAATGGCAGAGTTATGATAAATTTTGTTCCCTTTCCAGTTGTTGAATTACAGTTAATAGTTCCATTATGTTTATCCACAATAATTTGGTAACTAATAGCTAACCCTAGACCTGTTCCTTTACCTACAGGTTTGGTTGTAAAAGATGGCTCAAAAATTTTAGCTTGCACTTCAGGCGACATACCAAGAGCATTATCTTCGATACAAATGATCACAGATTTTTGTTGATGATTGACTGATGTAGTGATGGTGATTGTATCAGGGGAAGAACTGACGATAGTTTGTTTGCTTTGGTTTTTTTGCAGGTCATCAAAGGCATCAATAGCATTGGCGATGATATTCATAAATACCTGGTTGAGTTGTCCAGGATAGCAAGTAATCGGAGGTAAATCGCCATACTGTTTAATAATCTCAATTTCTGGGCGATCGCCTTGATCTTTCAATCGATGTTTTAATAGCATTAACGTACTATCTATGCCTTCGTGAATCTGAAACTCCACCTGAGATGTAATATCAGAGCGAGCAAAGGTTCTCAAGGACAAGCTAATGTCCTTCAGCCGACTAATACCTTGGTACATTGATCCTAAAATTTTGGGTAAATCTTCAACCATATACTCTAAATCGATTTCTTCAACAAGTGCTTCAATTTCTGGATCTGGTTGTGGTAGCTTTTTTTGTTGGAGATTGATCAAATTCAGCAGATCCTGCACATAGTTTTCAATATGAGAACAATTTATACTAATAAACCCAATGGGATTATTAATCTCATGCCCAATACCTGCAACCAATTGTCCCAGAGTAGACATTTTTTCACTTTGAATAAGTTGTAATTGAGTTTGCTTTAGTTGCTGTAGAGATTGCGATAATTCTAAAGTGCGTTCTTCTACTCTATATTCTAGGGTGCGGGTGAGATGAGAAATTTTGAGATGTAACTTTAATCGGGCAATAACTTCTTCTTGTTGAAAGGGTTTAGTAATATAATCGACTGCTCCTATTTCCAATCCTTTGACCTTATCTGTGGCATCAGATAAAGCAGTCATAAAAATTATTGGTATATTCTCAGTATGGGGATTAGCTTTGAGTCTGCGACAAGTTTCAAATCCATCTAGACCTGGCATCATTACATCAAGGAGAATTAAATCAGGATGGGCGTATTCTATTTGTTCAATCGCCGATTCTCCATCTGTAGCCATGAGAGCTTTCCAACCACACCCTTGAATTGCTTCTGATAGCACTTTGAGATTATTGGCATTATCGTCCACTAATAAAATATATTTTGGCTGTGTTAGAGAATCGGTGATCATTGATGTGACTCCGTGATGATAAATGATCTGATGAATTTCCGGATTTTTGCTGTTTGAAAGTTGGCAGTAAGTTGGCTTAATTCAGTGGTGAAGGGTATGAGTTGACTATTTTGCTGAATTAGCTCTTGGATAATGACCTCAATTGCCGGAATATCCCCCATCATTGCTAAATGGTAAAGTTGCTGCAAAATATCTTGTGATGGCAAAAACAATTCACTCTCAGATGGTAGTTGTTGAGGTTGTGAAAACAACTGTTTAGGGGTGGATTCCTCATAAATCCACTCAACTTTAAGCAGTGACTCCAGTGCATTAAACAGTTCATTGATTTGCAAAGGTTTGGGCAGAAATGCTGTTGCTCCGGCTTGTAAACTGCGTTGGCGATTTTCTTCAAAGACACTGGCACTAGAAACAATAATGGGAATAGACGCAGTTTGGGGGTTTGCTTGTAAATAAACCATTAGTTCAAAACCATCCATGTTAGGCATAGTTAAATCCAGTAAAATCACATCTGGATGATATTCATCGGCCATTTTTAATCCCTGTTTGCCGTCCCTTGCTTCCCAGATTTGACAACCTACTTTTTGCAGGAGACTGTTCAACACAAAACGGTGATTAGCATCATCATCCACAATCAAAATTTGTGGTGCTTTTCCGCGAATACCAACTATGTTTTTCTGTGGCGATAAAGGATAGGTGTAGCTTGTTGTAGGTATGGAATTTGTCTGCCAATCATGGTTAACTGGGATGGTAACTGTTAAATCCATCCAAAACAGACTTCCTTCGCCTAAGCAACTCTGCACCTGAATTTTACTACCCATCAATTCCGCAATTCTTTGACTAATGGCTAATCCCAAACCAGTACCTTGAGATTTATGGTTGATATTACCTACTTGCTCAAAGGCTAAAAAGATTTTTTCTAATTGCTCTGGTGACATACCAATTCCAGTATCTTCAATCTGGAAACGAAGTGTCTGATGGGTGTTATCAGGAAGTTTTTGCTCAATGACATCTATTTTGAAAGTGACGCTACCAGTGTCGGTAAATTTAATCGCATTGCCTAATAAGTTAATCAATACTTGCCTTAACCGCTTTTCATCTACTTGAATGACAACTGGTAGGCGATCGCCGATTAAAATATTAAATAGAATTTTTTTCTGTTCAGCACGGATACTACATATTTCGCTGACACCATGTAAAAATTTTGGTAAATGTATATTAGTAGGAACTAATTCTAATTTACGAGCTTCAATTTTTGACAAATCCAGAATGTCATTAATTAACATCAATAGATGTGTCCCACATTGGTAGATGATATTTACTCCTTTTCGGTTTTTCTCGGTTAAATTAGGCGAGGTTTCTAATACTTGAGCAAAACCCAATATTCCATTCAGTGGTGTGCGGAGTTCATGGCTCATATTAGCCAGAAATTCGCTTTTGGCTTGATTGGCAGCATCAGCAGCTTGCTTGGCTTCTAGTAGTTCCTGGGTACGTTCTTGGACTTTTATTTCTAGGGTTTTAGAATAATCTAATAGTTGATTATTGGCGATTGCTAATTGTTGATTTGCTTCTTCTAATTTCTGCTGTTTATAAGCGTTGGTTGTGGCAATGACGCTGGTAATAAAAGCGAGTAAGGTGGGGGTAACGGGAATCAATACACCACGTAAAAATACGCAGTAGCCACCCCCTAGAATTGCCCCACTAATACCCACAGTCGCCCACAGTATTTTTCCCCCTGGTATTTTGAGTTTGGTATGGGTAGTAGCTAACCACCAACTACCGCCAGAACCAATTACAGTCCAAAAAATAATCCAGATTAACGCCGTGCTAGCAGCAACACCACGCAGGTTGGCTGTACCTGTTTTGGCTCCGCGTATGAGTTGGTGAGCAATATTAGCATGGATAACTACACCAGGTGTTGGTTTTTGGGCAGAAATCAAAGAAGAACTAAAAGGGGTGCTAAAAAAGTCATTGGTACTAGCAGCAGCCGAGCCAATAAACACCATGCGATCGCGCATTAAGTCTGGTGCGATTGTCCCGGCTAAGACATCACGCATGGTAACTGTGCGAAATGCAGTTTCTGAACCATACCAGTTGAGTAGGATTTGATAGCCACCTAAATCATCATCTTTATAACCTGCTTCTAGATTTTGTAGTGGTATGTGTATTTGCTCACCTAACCGAAATTTCTGCTGCTGTGGATCAACGGATTCTAAGGAAATGTTTTCTGCTTCTAGATACTTAAGTGCGACAAGAGTAGCCAATCCAGCTTTAATCTCGCCTTCTTCTTGATCATCAATGGCTGTCAACAAAGCGCGACGCACAAAGCGATCGCCATCCAACACCAAATCAGCTAATCCGACTTGGCCATTTTTTCTCAGTTCTGGTGGCGGATTGACACGTTCACCGGTAATTTTCTCCACTCCGATTAAATTAGGAGTCGTCCGAAAAATTTCTACCAGTTGTTCATGGCCATCACCCTCTGGTAAATCTCGATAAAGATCCAAACCAATGGCGCGGGGTTGTTGTGAGCGAATTTTTGCTAATAATTGCGCTAGAGACTCATCTGGAACTGGCCATTTACCCACTAATTGAATATCACGTTCATCAATGGTGATAATGACAATTTCATCGGCGATCGCATTAGATGATTGCTGACGTACCCATTGATCACGAATTTTCCATTCCAGTAAATTAAAAAATCCCAAAGATTGCCCAACAATCACAGTTAAAGCAACAGTGGGAGTAATTATGAAAACACTACGAGTGCGTTGGATAAAAGATTGGAATTTGCGCCACATATTTGCGCCACACACTTAAATAATATTGATTAGCATGGGGAACTGGGAGTTGGGAAAACGTTTGTATCCCTGTATCTCCTGCGCCCCCTGTTCTGATTTCTAATTAGCAGATGTTAATAACGGAGCTTTGACAATCTCCTTCAAGCTAACTGAAGAAAGAAGTTCCTCCCATTGCTTGGTGATAGTTGCATTGTTGGGTTCGGCAGTGTGTAATGATGCCAATGTTGCCACACAGTCATACCATACACTGTTTTTACCAAAAGCAGTCGCGCGCTGTAATGCGTCTTCCTGCTGCATTGCTGTTACCAGTTCAGCCGTAGGCTGGATGCGCTGAATCCAACCGTCAATATAAGGTGTACTGGGGCTGAGTGTGCCATTCACTTTTAGAGCTAAAAACCATTGATAGTTTTTACCAACTGTTAAAGCGGGTGCATCGGCTGGTAAGGGAATTGCCATCACTCCTGTTTTCCCAGCAACAGATACATTCATTTGATGCAGTGTATTACCAGCTTCATCCTTCAAGCTGAATACGGCTGTTTCTGCCTGAGTAGCAGGAAGATATACCAAAATTGTGGGACGCTCAGATACGGTTGTGCCGTAAAAACTTTGGGGTAAAAGCGCGATTAAAGCTGCTGGGTTTGCGGCTCCTACGGTGGAAGGATTCAAATGATAAATCCCAACGCGAGAAGCGCCGCCACTGGCTTTTTTGGGAGCGCCTCTATCGGCATTCGGTGTAAATAAATTACCTCTGGAAGCGCCGCCACTGGCTCGTCTAGGAGCGCCTCTATCAGCATTCGGTGTAAATAAATTACCTCTGGAAGCGCCGCCACTGGCTTGTCGAGGAGCGCCATTGTTGACTGGTGGAGTAAATGTAATAGCGTAGGCACTATTCCAAGTACCAGCAGCCAGCAGAGCGATGATGCTCAATATACTAGCTAAATATCGACATTTCATGGTTTTGAATTTTCTCACTTAGGTGATAGTAAATACATTTATTCTGTTTTGGCAATAAGGGATTGAATTGCTCTAAAAAACATCAAAATGTGTATATACCTGATTCGCATTATAACCAAGTCATGTCTGATTTAATGTGAAATCATGCGTTATTGTTACAAGCATAAAACAGTGTATTTACTTTAATTAAAGCCAATTACCAACCAGAACAAAAGCCGACCAAAAGAAAGGATGATCAAAATCAGTTTGCCGAATTACGTTGATTTGGGCTTGCCGCAGGGCTTCGGCTTTAGTTATATGAGATTGTCGTAGTTGTTCATAGAAAAGTGTCATCAGTATTTTGGCGGCTCTATCTTTCACAGGCCAGAGAGTGGCAATAGTGGAACGCGCTCCGGATTTGACAGCCAACCCTGCTAGTCCCAGGACAGCGCGATCATCTCCAGTGGCTGTATCACAAGCACTGAGTACCAATAATTCGATGGCTTTGGATGAATCCCCACTGCGATTTTTCAGGAGTTCAGACAATTCTTTGACATTTACCTGTCCATCCCATGTGAGTAAGAAGGTATCTTCAAGACGGGAGCTAAACTGTCCGTGGGTTGCCAAATGAATCACGTCAGCATGACTGGATTTCAGGCGATCAGCGAGGGCTTGACTAGTAAATTGTTGATTCAATAACAGCGAAGATGGTATTGTCTGGGAAATTTGCTTGACTTCTAATTCCACATCTGGCAAGGCACTAAAACCAGCGCGGGATTGACTAATACCACCAACGATCGCCTGAATATTTTTTTCCCTGAGTGATTGGGCGGTCATTAGTTGTAACCCTGGTGAAAGGGCGACAGCATATTTTTCAATCAGATATTGCTGACCATCAAATAAAGCAGCTATGGGTATATTGCGTAATTTTCCATCTAAAACAAACACTAATGTTTGTGTATTGTGAAATGCTTGATCTTGTTCTGCTGGACGAATTAGCCAATCGTAAATTTGTTGGGACAATCGCACCCGGTCTTGAGTATTGGAAACAGGGTTGAGCGTCATCAGGAATTGATCAATAGTTTGCTCAATTTCTGCTTGTGGTTTGGGTGTGAAATAATAACGCAGAGGTTGTCCAGCTTGAGAGAGAATCACTGCCAAGCGATCGCTCAGGATAATTGGATAAATTACAGTAGCTGTGGGGTCAACTTGATCAATTTGCTGGGCTTGATCTAAACACGCTTCGCGGAAAAAGTTATCTAATTCGGCAATTTGCAATGATTCAATTAATTCTCGCGCTTGCACCAATGCGGTTTGAGTTGGTTGTGCATCTAAAAGTAAACTCACCAATTCCCGATACACAGGCTCTACACTTTCACGGAAAGAAAACTGCACATCGGGGTTGACGGCTACCATATCCCCTCTTAGTGCTTTTAATGATTGCACCGCCTCTGTATAAGCCGCAATTGCTTCGGGACGTTTACCTTGCTGTTTATATAACTGTCCTACTTGCCATGCCGATTGAGCAATAATATCTTCAGCTTGGAGTTGACGGGCAATATTCAGGGATTGTTGAGTTAATTCTCTGGCATCAGACCACTGGTTTGTCCGGCGGTAGAGTTGTCCCCACTGATAAAGCGCATAAGCTTGGGCGGCTTGATCTTGAATTTGTTGGGCAGATTTGACCGTAGCTGCCATCAATTGTGCTACATCTTGCCTGGGTATAACTTGCTCAGGATTTTTCAACCGATTCAAAGTAGCGACAAAATTAATTGCTGCATAGAGGGAACTATGGCTAGGTGGTAATTCTAACAACTGTTGTTTTAGCTGAGGCGCTAGGGAAATAGCATATTCAATTTTGTCGTAATCCACCAATAACTTGAACTGAGCTAAACGGGCTTGTAAAGTTTCATTGGGGTTTGTGGCTGCGGTTTGTGCGTCTTCAAAATAATTTAATGCTGCTTCGGGGTCTTGGAAATCAGAGGCAACTTTCCCTAGACTGGAAAGAATAGAACTTAAATGATTTTTAGCGTCAATTTTCTGGGCTATGGCGAGACTTTGGGCTAAAATTGGTTGACTTTGTTGATCACCAATGGCGTGTAAAGCCAAACCGAGCGATCGCAACCCACTGACTTTAACTTCCGAATCAGGTAAATCACGCAGCTTTTGAGTAATAATTTTCAATTGCTGTTTTGAGCGGCGATAAAATCCCAACCTTTGTAAAGCTTGCGCTTGATTGATTTGACTACCTAAACTGCCTGTGATATCGCCGGCTTTCTCATAATATTTTTGCGCTTGTTGCCAATTTTCCAGAGCAATTTCTGCTTGACCAGTACGTAGTTCTAAATTAGCTTTGGTATTCAGTATTTGCGCCCAGATAATTGCATCAGCAGCAGGTTGAGCAGTGGACAAAATTTTCATGCTTTGCTCCAGAGATTGTCTCGCTGCTGGCCATTGATTAAGTTCTTGTTGGGCTATGGAAAGATAACTTAAACTCAGGGCTTCATGGTTGCGATCGCCTTGGATACGATACTGTTGTGCTGCGGTTTGCCAAATTGTCACAGCCTCGGCAAAACGTCCTGCTTGGTAAAGGTTTCGTCCTTGTTCTAACTGATTAGTAGACTGAGAAACAGAGACAACAGTAGGTTGGACTGGTGATGATGCGTTTACAGGTGTAATAATAAACGCTAAACACAAAGTAACAATACTAATACTGGCATATACCCAAGAATTTGGTTTGATTCGGAAAGCCATAATTACTATATAAAAGGTTTTAATAACGATTACTTACAACATAAATGTTTGTATAATCACTTATATTATATATTACCCAAATGATTATGTAATTGATCAGCGTTAGGTTTATTTGTGCCGACTTACTTAAACAATGGAGTAAGCATTAGCACTGATGCGTAAAGAATCACTGTTTACCAAGTAAGTCAATGAAGGAGAAGGGTGTTGGTGAAGTTAGTTGTTAATAAAAAAGCCATAAACTCAGTAGTTGTTCAGTCAATATTCAACCTGCATCTGAAATGCGGTTTTTTAATATTAGTAGGCTTATGCAACTATCATCAGGCGATCGCGCAAACGTCTAATCCGCAAAATTTACCGCCAGGCCGCATAGAAGATATTCCTGTAACTCCCTTACCATCGGATGTACTACCGCAACCAACCGATCAACAGCAATTACTTCCTCCCCCAGAAATACCGGACGATTCAACCCTACTAGAAAGTGATCCTGATGCTAAATTTCTAGTGGAACGTATCGCAGTTCTGGGTAGTACAGTTTTTTCCCCAGAAGATTTTGCTGCGATTACAGATTCCTTTGTAGGACAGGAAATCTCATTTGCACAACTATTACAAGTCAAAGATGCGATTACCAAACTCTACACTGATAACGGTTATGTAACTACTGGTGCTTTAATTCCACCACAGACAGTAGAAGCCGGGGTGATCACAATTCAGGTAGTAGAAGGTAGTTTGACAGAAATTCAAATCCTGGGCAATCGCCGTTTACGTAGTCAATACATCCGCGATCGCATTTTAATTGGTGCTGGTAAACCCCTGAATGTCCCGCAGTTAATGGAAAAGCTGCAACTACTCCGCCTCGATCCCCGGATTCAAAATTTATCAGCTGAGTTGCAAATGGGTGTAACTCCAGGAACCAATATCTTACAAGTTGAAGTTGAAGAAGCCGATACATTCTCTTTTACCACAACTTTAGATAATGGGCGATCGCCGAGTGTGGGTAGTTTTCGCCGGGGTGTGGAACTACGAGAAACTAATCTATTAGGTTTAGGCGACACCTTCAATTTATCCTACGCCAACACTGATGGTAGTAACACAATTCATTTAGATTACGCCCTACCAGTTAATCCTCAAAATGGTACTATCTGGTTTGGTTTGAACAGAGGATGGAATAACGTTATTGAAGAACCATTCAGCCTCTTAGATATTCAGTCAAATATCAAGTCTTATGAAATAGGCTATCGCCAACCAGTCATACAAAAACCCACCCAGGAATTAGCGGTAGGGCTATCTTTTTCTCGTCAAGCCAGCCAAACTAAATTAGGTTTGGATAATATTGGCGGGTTTCCTTTATCACCTGGTGCAGATGCAGACGGAAACACCAAAATTTCGGCTTTGCGCTTTACCCAGGAATATACCCAACGCAATAATCAGCAAGTTTTCGCCGCGCGATCGCAATTCAGCTTAGGTTTAGATTGGTTTGGTGCCAATATCAATCAAGATGCACCAGATAGCCGCTTTTTTGCTTGGCGGGGACAAACTCAATGGGTGCGACAGTTAGCACCGGAAACATTATTTTTAGCCAGAGGCGATTTTCAACTAGCAGCAGATTCTCTAGTACCTTTAGAACAATTTGGTTTAGGGGGAAAAGTCAGTGTCCGGGGCTATCGACAGGATATATTATTAACAGATAATGGTGTGTTGCTTTCAGCAGAATTACGGCTACCAATTTTACGTGCTGCCAATATTGGAGGCGTGCTACAACTGACACCATTTATCGATGTGGGTAAAGGCTGGAATACCCAAAGCGAAAATCCATCCACAAATACTTTAATTGGTACTGGATTAGGGCTGTTGTGGCAACAAGATAATAATTTTTCAGCTAGGTTAGATTGGGGGATTCCCTTGATATCCATAGAAGGTGACAGGCGATCGCTCCAGGAAAATGGGCTGTACTTCTCAATAGGATATTCGCCGTTTTGATACCTGATTTGGGAACTATATAGGGTTTGCTGAATAAAGCCAAAAGCCAGAGAAATAAAGAGATTCAGGGTCAG
>NZ_CAWUOL010000019.1:0-63642 GCF_963923915.1 Nodularia chucula CCY0103
TTAACAACTTAACTAACGTTACTAACCAGACTAATACTAGTGTTAACAACTTAACCAATGTTACTAACCAGACTAACACTAGTGTTAACAACTTAACCAATGTTGCGAATCGAACAAATACTAGTATTAACAACTTAACCAATGTTGCTAACCAGACTAATACTAGTGTCAACAATTTAACTAACCTTACTAGCCAGACTATTAACACCTCAGCTAATTTTCTTCCCATCCAAGGAACCATAACCGCGCATAATTGCGTTGTTGGGCAGGATATGGAATTACCCTATGGAGGCTTAGGACTGTACGGCATTCAGTCACAGGTGCAACAACTTTCTAGTCAGTTAGAAACAGTTTCTAAAGTATGTTGTAGAACCTACCGAATTATGGGAGGTAATGATTGGTTTCAGGAAGAGGCTGTAAATTACAGATTTAATCCAGAAGCGTCAATTAAAAGCACAATTCCCAGGGCTTATAGGGAAACAAAAAGTGCATCTGTTGATACTCAGCCGCTAACAATGCAAGCAAAAAGCCTTCCTGAAATGTTGTTCGGTTTGGATGCTGCTACGTGGCGACGTTCGGGGCTGCATAAGTTACCTATTACTGCACCTCCCAGTATTATGCCTAGAATCAATCGGAATCCGGCTACTGGCGAGATAATTAATATTTCTGACTGGCCTTTGTCTGCTTATCAAAAGATTACAGACAACGTGAGTTTTCAAGGCTATCAGTACGCTCAATTTAAGTCTGTTGTTGGAGAATTTCCATTAAATATATCTGTTGAGGTGGAAGAGTCTGGCAAGATAATTGAGAAAAATATCAGGATTGATAATATCAGTGACGGTATAGCCGAATTAATGGGTGTATCTCTGGTAATCCAGGATGATTTACAACTGAATACTCAATTAGCAATGAAAGGATTAGTTGAAACAGCAGCAACAAAAAATGCTGCTTTAATTACTCAAGATATTTCTTTAGCCAATGCCAAGTATCTGGGATATCAAATCAATAGAACTCCTAAAACAATTCCAACATTATTTACTCCAGGGACGGAGAACATCAGAGAATTTATCAAGGAATCTAAACAGCAAATAATTAGCTATTCCCACAGAAGCGGACACCTTGAACATAAGCTGAATACTCTTTTGATTTCAGCAGGTATCACTAAAGCCGCTTTAACTACACAGTACAAACCTGGAGATAGTGTAATGGGAGGAATTATTGCTAAAGATGCTTTGGCGAAATTAAAAGCTGATGAGGATGACTGGAAACTATTTTTAAAACTTCTAAGGGAACCAATTGGAGACATGAAGATTGATGGTGTACCAATAATGGAAGTTGAGGATTTGACAGAGAAATTAAAGCAATATTTACGGGGGTTGAAATGAAAATAAATCCCGATGGGACAATAGATTTAGAGCCAGGAAAAGATGTATTTACCATTGGGCAGAAAACCCAGTATAAAGGGTCTAACCGTTGGCATCGTACTAGGAAATTTTCTAGCCAATTAGCTGATACTTCTAGCAGTAACAGTAGGGGTGTTTTTGGAAGACTTTTAGGAGGGTTAAAACGCCTTGGTGGATTTGCTCTATCTGTGGCTAATTCCCTGGGGATTGAAATTAGCTGGTCGTCTTTATGGCAGTTCATGCAAATTAGCAGCTACACCGTTTATAACTTCGACTGGAATCAATCTGATGAGCAAATCAAAAAACAGATTGAGTCAACCAATAATTTAATTTCTAATATGGCTGGATATATTCTGGGAGATACAAGTATCCGGGTTGCCACCGTAGCGGTCATCAACGGCATTCCCATCAAATACCCCATCATTCCGGCCAGGATAGCAGTTGATATTGCCAGAGAACGAGTAGCAGCTTTACGCCAAGATGTAACCTCAGAATCTCGCACAAATATTGAGAACCAATTCAAATTTGGAATCGCTTTGATAGGTCAGCTTGGGCTGCAAAATCTTTTTTATCAATCAATCTTAAGCCTAAGAAGTTTGAGAATGTTTGGTTTATCTCCAGTCACTCAAGATGGAGAGGCTTGGAGCTTTGCCAAGGCAGTTGATAAAAAACTTGAATCTATCAAGCCTGAGATTTTGAGGGAATTTGTAAAAGGATATTTGGGGGGAGTTGAAAATGCTTTTTGGGATACAGGATATATCGTAACAATGGGACTAGATGACATTTGGCGAATGGAACAATTTAGAGATGAAATAGAATTAGGAGAGAATAAAGCCGTCCGCATCAACCCTGAGCCGTAATTATGACCAGTATCGTCAAATCATCTCAAGACATCGTTTTGTTTGGCAGACAAAAAGACATCAAGTTGGCGATACTCCAAGCCATGACTAATCAAAGAACAATTTGGAATAAAGATGTTGGGCAAATAGTTGGGCTACCTGTAGCTGATGCCCAACGTCCCAAACGCCAAGAAAGAATTTTAAATATTATTTTTAAATCTAAAGAAAAGCCCCCCTGGAAGGTAAACGGAGAAAACCCCACCAGGGCTAGTTACCATATCCCAAATTGCAAAAAGGGGTTAACTTGGACGCAAATCAAGAGGGCAGCGCTTCCCTTCACTTGGGGGGAATATAGAGCTACGGCCACAATGTCCAGTGGAAGACAGATGGCTGTGTATGGCTCCACGAAAGAGGAGGCAGTTAAGGTTGTCAGGCGACTAGCTACTTTATCAGTGGATAAGATAACTAAGTTGAGGGTTTCTGATGATGTAGAGGTAGACCCAGACAAGATAAAGTTACCCACTAGATATTACCCCTGCTATGCCACACTGATTTCTGAACCGACTGATTTAGCAGGGAAACCCAGACAAGGGAAGAAGGCTTATGGTAAGACACGGCGAAGGCTGGATCTGTATCGTGAACCTAGCGATACAAGCCCTTTAGGATAGCTTCACAATATTTAACATTAGTGATTTTGAAATAGTTTTAATTAGGGTCGAAAAATTACAACCCTATAGGGTTGCTACCATATTAAAACCCTTGAAACCTTTACTCAGTAAGCTGTTACAGCCAGTACACAATCAATAATTTTCGTGGCATACTGCGAATACTTTCCTTCTGTTAGGGCAATAAAAATATGGCTGCTGTACAAGATTTAACTTGGCAACAAGTTCAGACCGAATTAACTGCAATGGGATATGCAGACGCGATCGTCGTTACTGGTGGCAAGGTGATGATTGATGTTGGAATCATTACTGGGGAAGATGCGGACGCATTGACTGATTCTGGGGTTACCGAATTTATTTACAAGTTCCGTCAAGGTGCTGGCAGGGCGCAAATCACTGTGAACGAGCCTATTGTAGACCCAGCAGAACAACTTTCATCTTTCCCGCCCTTTAGTTACAGCGCTCCTACTGAAGAGGGTTTTGTAGGGGTAACGCAAGTTTCATCATTCATAATTCCACTAGACCTTAATACCATTCTTGGTACTAACAACTAGGAAATAGCAAATTAAATTAGATAAGGAGGAAGCAGACGAGTCATGCCAAGACGCAGAGGTAATAAGATTCCGGTATATGTGACTTTTTCAAATTTGAGGTATGGATTTCAAATAAACCAGGCATTTCATAACCAATACAAGGGACCATTAGGTCAAACGGCTTTTGCAGGAGCGGCGGGTGTTTTCTTTGGGGCAAACAGCCCCAAGCCCAACAGGGCTACTTTGGAAATAGCTGGAGGAAGCAAGGTAAGTAGTTTTTGTTCCAGCAACAAAATTAATGACTTGCAAAGAGCAAACTGGATTGTTACTTCGGGTGGTTCTGGTATTCGAGGGCTAAAAACTGCCGGCGCAAGTCGTAGCGTATATGTTGATATGCCGGGAGGTTACAACTATGCCTGGAACTTAACGGCCGCAGAAATGGATAACGCTGCAATATTAGGAATAACACAAGCTACGGGGTCCACGGAAAACCTTGTTTGGGGTTCTACTCCAAAACCACCGAGAGCTTCCAAGCGTGTAGGTGGGTCAACTGTTAGTACGTTCATCAAGCCTCAGCAGTCGGTTTTAGATGCAGCTGTAGCGGCTGGATGGAGTATTAGAGGTGTCAATTATGACCTCCTGCCTAGCGAATAGAATCCAATATCCTGATGACGGCAGAGTTATCATTCTCCCCGGCGACCCGTCTTTTGATTGGACTTTGACTTGTCCTCCACCAAACTGGAGACAAGCAGCTGCTAAAGACCCTGATGGTTTTGCTTTTGTGGTTGAACCTGGTAGCGGTTTAGTAAGGGTTGCCACTGCTACTGATCTAGAAGAATACCTCTATGGCGGCGAGTATGACGAGCGACTGGACGAGATTGACGAAGCTGAGGATGGATTAGAGTGGGATGGGTAAATGTTGGGGCTATTCCTATTTCTGATGAGTGGCAGTTTACGTCCCTGATTGATAACTCTGTGGAGTGGATTAGAGTTAGGCACACACTAAACTCTGCTCCGGTTTTTATCAATTACGGCTACATTGCCCAAGTCGATAATTACCGGGACTTTACCAGCTTTCGGCGTATCTACCCACGAAGCAATAATACTGTGCTGCGAATGCCCTCACCTCCATCCTTCACCAGTCGTCGTTTATGTTTCAAAAAAAGGCGCGGAGTGATGAGTCAGTTTTTTTGGCTAGTTAATATTGATGTATGGGTTTAAATATGTTGCTAAAAATTTTTCCTGACACCATACTATTGCTAATCGTGATTCTAGGTTTGAGCGTGGGACTGTTTTTCGAGATTAGGGCGGTTGAAAGCTCTATCGTGGACAGGCTGGCTGATGTCTGGATGAGTACACAAGTCCGGCTCCTTGCACAAGAAAAGAGAATTTCTGTCATGGAGCGACAGATGGAGATATATAGAGAAGAGTTCAGCGCTAAATTGTCTGAAGTTGCCGATAGGTTTGACTAATTTTTCAAAATTTCAGAGTCTTTTCATGGGAGGTGCGATCGCACCTCTTTTTTTTTGCGTGTGGGGATGCCCAAAATTTTGAAATATTCCCTGCGTTCTGACAACCAAATTTTATATGGATGGTTCGCCCGCAGCCCGAACGGATACGCAGCATCAATTATTTTCTTCATTTCCTGGGGAGATGCCCCCGGTGGGAAAGATTGTATAGCTCTCTGAATCGCCCGTCTAGCGGCTAATCTCCATTCACTCATTGTTCTAATTTAAACTCACTACCATCTCTGACCCGGATACTCTGACCCTCTGGAGTATAAAAATAAAACCACATATTTTGAGGCGGGCGTTGCAACTCCACCAGCCTACATCCAGGTATCCATACATATTCCTCATCTCCCATTTGGCGAACTGACCAAGTGTATTTGGAGTCAATCATTTCGCCTCGTTCCCACCACGTGATGTGTTCTCGCGCCAATTCTTCAGCATCTTTTCGCCTGCTGATTTTAAATTTTTCTGTTTTAGCTGAACCATCTGGGAAGTCAAAAGAGGCCTCGCAATCCATCCGCCCATTCTTATAGACTTTTGTGACAGCTAGCAAAACAGCAACAGTCCCAAACCTCGTATTTTCAGCTAAGGCAATGGGAGGTAGATTGCCAATGCCGTTCTGTGTTTCTTGGTGTGTCGTTGGTTCAACTGAAATATTCTCAGATTGAATATCCTTTGTGGTTGGTTGAGATATATAGGTCGATATATCTTCTGGGATATCTCTAAACATAGGGGTGTTTTGCTCTAATCCACCACCATCCTTACTGGGCAAGGGTTCCGACCCACCACCCGACCCACCACCCGACCCACCACCCAATCCACCACCCGATATATCACCTTGAATGTCGGGCTGAATATCATCGGCGGATATTCTTTGATTGAGCCAGTGATCATAAGTGGGGATTTCTTCATCAATTTTGGGTAAACGCAGCCTCAAACCCCTGATGAACGTACCTTTTTTGTTGATTTCTTTGGAGATAGGCCAATTTAAGATGGTGTGGCAAGTCTCTATTAGGTCTGGTGAAAATGTCCGGCTGGACTTTGGGGAGCCACCTGTTTTTAAACAATGTGCAACGTAGGAACCAAACAGGGTGATCGGCGTGCCATTGTTCCCCTCGTTGCGATCGTTCCCAATAGGGGTGACAGCGTTAGCATCATAAACAATGCAGTCATTGATCCAGGAACTGACGGAATCGCCTTTCATCTGGTTTTCCCAAAATTCCAAGGTACATTGGGGGATTTCTTTCTCACCTTTCAGAGTTCGGGACACATGATCGTCATCTAGGGTTAGGAGGTAAAGGGTAAATGCTGACAGTTCTGGCTCAAACACTTTTGACAGTTCCCGTCGCTGGCGTTCCATAACTTTGCGGTTACATGGAACTGTGATTGTCCGTCGCTTGGCTCGGCTGCTACTACCACCAACGAAAATTGGAAAGTTGGAGCAAACAAGAGTCATTCCCTGGTAGTCAAAGTTAAAACTTTTCTTGCGCTTCTCCTCAGCCCGGACTTTATCACCACCGGTCAGGGATAAAAACCTACCAATGGAACCTTTGTATGGGTCTTCTTCTGGGAACACTACGAGCCTTTTACCAAAAGCGTTGTAGCCTTCAAATTGATTAGTACACCAGATTGGTAAATTAGTTACTAAAACGTTCTGTTCCCCAATCAGTTCTGTAACTAGTCTGGCGAATGTACCCTTACCAGTTCCACCAAGTCCAATTAGGTGCAGGAATTTTTGGAGGTCGTACCGTCCCTTAATAACAGCGTTGCAGAAACAAATCAGCAATTCCTTAATGTTGGGATTGCCGTCTGCCAAGTGTTCCAAGAAATTATTTATGTTATCCCACTTGCCTGGAGTATCGGAGTAGTCGCGCGGTAGTGTCCAGGTCAGCCGGAATCCTGGCGCGTGTTTGTGGAGTTTACCCGTGGCAATCTCTACCACCCCATTGGTGAATGGTAGCCAGTCGCGGGGTGAGACTTCATTCCATCGCCGTTCTATTAGCTCATGCCGGAGTAGTTTTAGGATGTTGGTGACATAATCTGAGCCAAAGTTCTGGATGTTATCACTGGCGAGAATTTTGTAAATGATTGATTCCATGTACTCATTTGATTCTGGAGACCACACCCCAGGGGAGTCAGCCTCATATCTCATCCACAATTTAGTCTCATCGTTAAAAGCGATCAGCTGTCGGTAATCCTCAGCTATCCTTTTGGCTTGCTGGTCAGGGGGCGGGTTCTTCTGCTTTTCTGGTTCTTCATATTGTCCCGGTGTCCCAGCTTTAAATTTTTTCTCCAGTCGAGCGATCGCATCAGCATACACTCGGTCAAATGCTCCTGATCCGTTGTTCACAATCAAGTCATCAATCCCCTTACCCTGTTCTGTTCTCCATACAATATCCTCTAGATAGGGATTACAGGCAGTCTTTAGGGCATCACTCAGGCGTTTTTTACCTTTGGTGACTGAAATTTTCGCTTTGTGGGAGTCATCACGATCCATCCCCAGTAGCCAAATTGAGTTTTCTGTTGCTAGTCGTTCCAGGTCAGAAGTTAGTTTGGGTTCTAAATCAATGCCGTCATCATCTTTGGATTTGCCACCCCCACAGCGACACCCATAAAGTCCGATCGCACAGTACCCCTGAGATAAGGCCGCCAAACTTTTCTTAGCCCCTTCAGTCACAATTCGGGGAATCTTAGCAGCTGCTAACCAATCCCAGAAACTACCATCCATCGGTACTTCTACCCCATACCTCGATGCAATCTTTTTTCTAATACTTGTAGGAACTGGGGGGAAGAATGCGCGATCGCCATTTTTCTTTGGGGCCATGTATCGGTATGGGCGCTGTCTTTCCTCATCCCACAAGCTCACAATTGCTTGCCACACACTCCCATCTTCATTTTTGAGGAATGCAGCATATATAGTTGGCTTAACTTGGTGGGTGAATCTGGCAAAGTACCATCCCAATTCATCATGTATGGGAGTTTCGGCATCCATGCCAGCGCTCCACTCAACATCTTGGTGAAATTCTACTGACTCGGCATAAAGTTCTGGTGCTATGCCACTTTTATTAATAAATACGTCTTTGACAAAGGATTTAAACTCTTCAAGACTGTTGAATTTATTTTCAGAAAGTGAGGAATTAGTTTCTTGTAATACTTGCTCAGATTGGGATTGAGGCGTTTTTTCTGCTACAATAGCAGTACAATTTTTGTTTTTGTTTTTGGGTGAAGTTGGCGCTTCACCATTTTTTTTGCGTGTAACCATTATACCTTTGTCCTGGATTTAATAATTTTGATTGGTGTTGCTAGAAAGGAATGCCGTCAATTTCGTGTATTGAAATTCCGGTTGCGTCTGAGAAGCCATGCAGTATCTGGTAGGGGATATTGTAAAAAATCCTTGGCTTTATAATTTCGAGGGTGAAAAACATCCGGTCTTCACGCTTGGTGGCTCTGAAATCCCAGACCGGGGTTAGACAAATAAATAGGTTAGAAAAGGCTGGGGCATAGTCGTTAGAGGGGAAACACCGGAGCATAGGGCTGTGCATTGCAGCCCATCGCCAAATTCGTAAATGAAGAATAATTTCCTCTAACTTGATTCTGATTTTCAATATAGATATATCGGGTGGTGGGTCGGGTGGTGGGTCGGGTGGTGGGTCGGGTGGTGGGTCGGGTGGTGGATGAAACCCTTGCTATATAAGGCGGTGGTGGATGGTGGTGGATTTACCCCTAACTTTAGAGATGTGGGAGTGAATATATATCTACCTATCTTTTTCAAACATTGTTCATGGTCAATTTTTTGTGGGAATTTTAGGAAAAGCGGGTTGGTTGCCTCCAGCCCGCTTTGTTCTTGGAAGGGAAAATTTATGGATTTACAAGACAGTGATGTTGTCCACATGGACAGCAACGAGAATATCGGTAACGGCTCAACATCTCGAATTAGTGAGATAAGGAAGGAAATTGAACATCGATTTTCTTATAAACAGCAATGGGTTAGTGAGGATGGTGCTGAATGTGAACTACTTCAAGAATGTGGCAAGTGGCAGAAGGGGCGGATTCGATTAAGGCTGGAGTTTGTGCCGGATAAGGAGGAATCGCCTCTGGATGAGTTCCGCTCTGACCTCAACATCTAATACACCACTGGTATAGACAAGAAAAACCTGTCACACAATTGTGTGGCAGGTTTCTAGTTGATATGTCCGTTCCCATTAACCGGATTTTCTTCTGTGGCCAGTTGATAGATTTCCTGGCGAAGTTTAGCTACCGATTGCTCAAATAATTCTTCCAGTTTTTTACTCTCGTCGAGACGCGCCTTTAATATCTCTTGATCGGCGCGGACATATGCTTTGTAACTCTGTTCGACTAATTGAAGGCGCTGGAGGATTTTCCCAAGAGGCGTATCTCCGTAGAAACTATTTGTCCCAACGGAATTTCCCCCTGAGCAATTTTTCTGATTAGTTCCGACTTCGTTGTATTCATACCCTTCGCTAAATTGTCGAAGGACTCCCAATCCTCCGGACTGATCCGAACTGTGGCCCTGATTGTTTCTGAGGGTAACGTCTTTGGTCGTCCCATTAGATTTATTCACTGAACTACCTTACCTATTGTACGAACAAAATGTTTTTTTGTATGAACAGAATTATTGACAGTTTTGTTCATCCCCTATTATAGTCTAGTTATGGATGGACAAAACTAATTGTCACAATCTTTTTCTGATCAACGCAAAAACATCAACCTTTGGAGAGATGGCAGCCTTCAGACCAACGAACTGCCGATGATTTGCAAGTTAGAGAAGAAAGCGCAGCGCGACGTAAACCGTGGGGAGATGGTAGCCCCCAGCCATTGAGTCCAATATCAACGATCTACCAGCGTTAGTTGTTTTGTACTCCCCAACACCCCACCCCCAGTGAATATATGAACCAATCACCATCACTAGTAAGAATTGGCGGAAGAATCATCAACATCAGCCAAGTACATCAAATCAAAATGATTGCATCTGATTACGTAGTTATTACCTTCAACGCAGAACACACAATGATTCTGCATGGAGACGAAGCCACGATTTTCTGGAATCAAGTTACCCAAATGATGGAATTAAAGAATGAATAGATTCTTAACCAACACACTTACCGACCTTGTAGAAGCAGTCAAAAAATTAGTTCCCATGACTGATGATGAGGCGGAAGATGTAGCAGCCCTAATGATACGAGTGCAGTTTTTACATGGGTTTGAGCTTAGACCCAACATACAGAGATATCGTATTGAGAGACTGCTAACAATCATTAGACTGGAAAACAAAATATCGGGAAATAAATCAATTTCAATTTCACCACCATCAAACAACCAATGAGGCTAAAAATCACATCCAATGGGGAATTTTTTCTACAAATATATGAGTTGTCTTTTTGGGTATTTCAGGGGGGTACTCGAACGTCCAGATACAAAATAACTCATATTTTTTGGAGCAATTGGTTGGAATTAAGACTGGATAATTCTGTATGAATTTTTGAAATTAACCATGCAAATTACAAAACTACAAAAGATACAATACCAACCAGCTAGAGCCTGGCTTGTCAGAAGAAAAGTTCTAATCAATTTAGTGTTCAGGCTAGGCAGGATTGAATTTAATTTCTTGATTAAGAAGATTGACGGACAAGCATTATATAGAGGAACAGGAAGATGACATTACCTTGGTTAGTTATAAATGTCAGTGCTATTCCTCCCAGCAAAGTTTGCAGATTTGGAACGAGAGCCGACGCGGAAATGCACGCTCAAAGCCTCAATCGATTAACCAGGAGTATTAATTATAAGGCTATATTCAGCCTTACCAGATAATTCTCAATATCCTTCTCTGAATACATTGTAGGATATCTGCGTTTGATATTAGTCATCGCAGATATCCATATTTTCTATTGAGTAAGACAAAAACATGGACATCGAAAAGCAGAAAAAAATCGAAGAAGCCGCACATAATTACGTTCTAAATGATTACGGTGCAGCTTTTGGACAAAGATTGTATATGTGGGAAGATTGGCATGGTGACGATGATGATACGAATATTTCCAGTGAGATAACTTTATATCCACCTGATGAGGGTCAACCATATTCATTTCATGAAGTGGTTGAATGGGATATCCAGACATCTTACATAGTGGAAGAGGATGACGAGGCGCAAGAATACATTGTTGCAGTTGGACTAGAAACAAAGGAGATATCCGGCGACAGTAACGATGATGAAAGTGATGAGATTCCAGAAACTAATCATGTAATGCTTCATGTATTTGTCGAGGTTGAGAAAGGAGAATTTGTAGGAGTCGCGGCGGAAGAACAATGATGACTCTGCAATTAGTAAGAATCCCAATATTTCATGGGCTAGGAGGGGAATGTATTTCTATTCATGTCCTCTTGATGTTATCAGAAGAAAATCAAACTGTTCAATTAACCGATGATTTAACAAGAGAAGAATTGGCTAAAATGACTGTACTAACAGAATCTCTGATAATAAGGCGATGCATTTTTACTCCCATTACTTTGGATACTTATCCATTAAATTTATGGACAAGAGCAAAGATTCAGTTATTTAGTGAGATTCCGAAAGATACTTTTACCCATATTGACAAGTGGAATTTGTTTACATTACCCAGTCAATTCAATGCTTGAGCAAAGAATTAAGGAAGCTAATGGGCGACTGACTGCTAATAATTGGGGAATAAAGATTGAAATAATTGGCAAGCGGCTATGTCTCCGGGGAGTGTTTCCCCCCAAGCCCAAGTCACACCGGAAAGACTGGTATCAGCAGAGGATTAGTATTGCCCCTGCTAATAATGAAGGAGTCAAGCTGGCGGAACAACAAGCCAAGGCGATCGCGATTCAGCTTGCCGCCAAAACTTTCACCTGGGCAGATTACCTAAAACCGGAACCACAGCCCATGACCGTGGGGGACTGGCTCTTTAGATTTGAAGAGGATTACTGGCAACGGAGAGAGCAAAATTATAAAACTCTCTCTACATGGGCTAAGGATTACTGGGACGTGTTCAAGCACTTACCCAATGATCAGCCTCTGACCAGTGACCTTTTACAGAGAACGATTTTAAAAACTAAGCCGGACACTCGAACTCGGCGACGCTACGCAATATCGCTGGGTGCTTTAGCTAAGTTCGCTTGCCTGGAAGATTTTGATGGGAGAAATTTTGTTGGTAGGTATGGCTGCAAATCCCGTACACCACGAAAACTACCTACTGATGCCGAAATATTGCAGGTCTACCACAGCATAGAAAATCATAAATGGCGCTGGGTTTTTGGGATGCTGGCGACTTATGGATTAAGAAACCATGAGGCTTTTTTTGTGAATATTCCGGAGTTAGTTTCGGGTAATCGCGTCTTAAAAATCATGGATGGAAAAACAGGCGATCGCATGGTGTGGCCTTTTCACCCAGAATGGTTTGATGAATTTAATTTGTCTCTGGTTAAGCGTCCCGACATAACCATAAATAGAAGTAATTCCGCCATAGGAAACACCGTGACTCAGCATTTCCGGCGCAATCAGCGTATTCCGTTCCAGGTGTATGACCTACGCCACGCCTGGGCTGTAAGAAGCCTGGAGTATGGAATTGATGTGAGTTTGGCGGCTCAACAAATGGGGCATAGCCTACAAGTGCATTCCCAGACATATCACTCATGGATTAGTTCCAGGGTTCATCAACAGGCTTATGAAAACGCTTTATCCAAGACTAATAGACCTTTACCGCCTCGGATACAAGAGAAATAGAATGATGAAAAATTTTAAGTTGTGGGTAAGTGCTAACGGTACGCTCGAAGTGCTAACGCCGTGGTTTTACTTTCTGGGAAGTGGCATCAGAACAGACCTTTACAATTGCTTAACATTTGGGGAGACAGTTTTTATTACTAAGTTTCTGGTGTTTGAAGTCCCCAGAATTTATTGGATGGTCTATCTTCCTATTTTTTCGTTCAGAGTAAACAGGAGTGGATGTACATCTATTTCCTTATTCCATACCCGCATACGCTTATCTCCTGTATTTGAGTATAGCTGTCTACTGGTTGAGCAACGGTTTGATATTACCTTGATGTATACCCCAGACATTCGGGCTAAGGTATCGGAATTTAGGAAACTTGATAATAGAGCGCTGCAATGAATAAAGCTAACGAGATACAGGGGCTGATCGATGAGCTAGAAGAAATCCGGGTAAATTGGAGGAAACCTTGGAGCATTAAAATGAAAACCCGAATTTATTTTGTACTGGTAAGGGTCATCAAGGCTTTGTACGACTATAAGCTACTGCTGAACAGTAAATGAACTCATCGCTTGAGGCGATCGCACTAGCTGTTTTAGGCAGGGGTATTAAATTAAAGTCAAGTGTTCATATTTTTTAATTCCGACTCGGCGAATGTCGGAATTTTTTCATGTTTTTATCCAGTCACTGCGTCTCTTAATCTGCTGGTTCTGGGTTCGAGTCCCAGGTCACCCACTACTTTTCAGCCTTTCGATAAATTACCCTAGACTAGATTTAGCCTAGAACAAGCCAAAATCCCCCACGAAAATTTCTCATCATGGAGGGATTTTCAGCCATTTTTGGGATAAACTGATTTAAAGGTAATGCAATCAATTGCGGAGATATTGAAGCTTTTTATGTCTCTGTGAGCCAATAAAATTGATATCCTTGTAAAGTAATACGACTATCACATTGCTCCGGTTTCATACCACTATATAAATCAACAAAATTACTATAAATATTGAAGCCCATAGTTCTAAGTGACTCCAAATATAAGTCTTGCGGATTTGCATCAAAGTTGGCGATAACTAGCACTTTTTCTGATGGACGTTGATGATTGAAACGAACAAAACATAGCAAGTGTTCATTATCTATGTGTACCAATTCCCGGTTATTAAAATCAGCAAATGCAGAAATTTCTTTACGGATGGCAATCATTTTTTTTGTGGCATTAAATACCGTGTGTTCTAATGTGCCTTGTTTTTTGCGTAAGTCGGCTTTTTCCCAATTAATTTTAGGGCGGTGTACCCAGCGATTGTCATTACTTTTGCTTAGGTCATCAATATAGCTGTAATCATTAAGCACCGCGATCGCATCGCCATTATAAATTAGAGGGATGCCGCCAAAAGATAGAATAATTGCGTGCATTAATAAAATTCTGTTAATTGCCAGGGCAATCAAATCCTCATCAGCAGTTTCCAGCGCCGATTCTAATCCCACCAAAGAAGCTAGAGAACCACAAATACGCGCATCTCCCGTAGCTTCATTAGGCATGAAAACAATTCCCCTCGATGGGGAACCATCAAACTGACCAGTTAAGTAATCAACTAAAAATTTTCTATGCGCTCTCGGTTCATAACCGGCTAAGTGAATATCACTATCGTCAAAACCCAAACCAATGTCATCATGACAACGCACATAGTTTAGCCAAGTGGCTCGTTCTAATTTATTAGGCAAACTTTTAATGCCTTGGTAAATTAGCTTAGTGTTTTTAGTGGCGATTCCATCCCACATTAATGCCATTAAAGTAGCATTATAAGCAATTTCACATTCTTTAGCTGCGATCGCATCCTCGCCGAAATACTTAATTACTTCCACAGGAGCAACGATCGCCTCAGCGATAAACAACACACCAGGTGCAGTCACTTGACAACAATCTTTCATTAACTGCAAAATTAAATGTGCATAGCGCTCGTTTTGGCAAGAACTACCGATCTTTTTCCATAAAAAAGCAACTGCATCCAGCCGGAGAATATCCACACCTTGATTTGCCCAAAACAGAATAATGTCGAGCATTTCAATAAAAACTCTGGGATTACTATAATTTAAGTCCCATTGATAATTATGGAAAACCGTCATCACCCATTTTTCTATCTCAGCATTCCAAGTAAAATTACCCGGATCTGTTTCAGGAAAAACTTCTGGCATATTTTGTTCAAACATATCAGGGATTTCTCGGTTTTCAAAGATATAATAGTAATCTTGAAAATTGCGATCGCCCATCTTCGCCTTTTGCGCCCATTCATGTTCGTCAGAAGTATGGTTAAGCACAATGTCCAGAGTCAACAAAATTTCACGCTTTCTGAACTCCTGAGCAATTTTGCGAATATCTTCTAAATTACCAACGCGCTCGTCAATTTGTCTAAAATCACTGATGGCATATCCCCCATCACTTTGACCATTAGGACACATCAAAATTGGCATAATATGTACCATATTGATGCCTAGCTCTTGAAAATAGCCGATTTTGTTCTCTAAATCTGCCAGGTTTTCGGCAAAACCGTTGGAATAAAGGGCCATCCCTACCCATTTTTGCGACAAAAACCAATTGTGGTCTTGCTCACGTTGAATATCCAACCGCTCTAACTCTGAAGAGCGATCAATATAGCCTTTCGCCATTGTTTCAACTAGCCGTAACATTTGCAGTTCAAAATCATCACGATGTCCGTACAGCGTAGAAAATAGCGAATGAATAGCGTAAAAGTTCGCCCCCAGGCGGGTATAAAAATGCCGCAAATCTTGCCGACGAATTTCTGGCTTTAAATCATCTAGTATTGAATTTAACAGTGAGTGAGAAATTTGTTCGTACATCGTATTTATCTTAAATTACAGTAAACTACCTACAGGCAGACTGCTATGTGAACGCCAACCCTTACATAGTAAGCTTCTTGACCAACAGAAAGCGCAGTAGTGGTTTTTTTGTGTCCAACCTGACTCCGACCTATATCATTGCAGCATCATCAATAACATAAATCAAACTAGCAGCTATATTTTATTGTTTAACAGTACGCGGAAGTCCGCACCCTCTTTGCGAGACGCTACGGGAACATTAATAGCAGGGGTTGGGAATTGGCATCAGAAGCCACACTAGAAAATTTTATTTGGGATAAAATCTACAGCATTAAAGGTGAAGTCTGCGATATTCTAGCCCTAAGCAATCCCCTTGAATATCCTAGCGAAAATCTGTAAATTGGCTGCTTTAATCAAACCCACTTGTCCACAAGTGGACATAAAACGGAGACAAAAAAGTGCAAATTACGAAGCGCAATGTCGAGTTAAGAGTAGATGATAGTTTAATGCGTGTTTATCTAGCGGCTCCCAAAGCACCAGGACTTTACCCAGGTATTGTATTTTATAGTGATATTTATCAGTTAGGTAGCCCGATTGTTCGTTTAGCTAACTACTTAGCAGGATATGGTTATGTAGTAGCAGCGCCAGAAATTTTTCATCGCATAGAGCCAGTTGGCTTGGTGATTTCGCCAGATGATTTAGGTCGTATGCGGGGTAATGATGATGCTCGGCGCACAAAAGTTGCTGACTATGATGCTGATTGCCTGGCCGTAATGGAATTTCTCAAAACAGAAAGTGCAGTCTCGCCAGGTAAAATAGGTACTCTCGGCTTTTGTATTGGTGGACATTTAGCTTTCCGCGCCGCCTTTCAAAACGAAATTAAGGCTTCCGTGTGCTGCTACCCTACCGGGATTCCCAGTGGAAAGCTAGGTCAGGAGATAGCTGATACCATCCATCGAGTGAGTGAAGTCAAAGGCGAGATGCTATTGGTGTTCGGGACTCTTGATCCTCACATTCCAGAAAATGACCGTCAAATTTTAATTAAAGCTCTAGAGAATGCTCATGTGCCTCACAAAGTTCTCTTGTATGAAGCCGAACATACTTTTATGCGGGACGACGGCTATCGCTATGATTCGGCTGCGGCTACCTCTGCTTGGTCTGAAATTGTCACTTTTTTAGAACGTACATTTGCCAACTGAAGCAGCGCTGCGGGTATTGTATCCGATTGCCTCCGGAACGGCAAAACGCCATCGCACCTCATAAAATTATTAAGGAAAAATTTGGGAGACAAATAACATAAGCTTAGTCTTGATATTTCATTAGATTATGCTATATCAAATCGGGATTAATCCAAGATGGGTCGGCTTCATTAAAAGTAAGCCACACAGACACGTTACCCATATTAATTTCATAGCCATCAGCACTCCATCGAGAGGCTGGAGTAGGGTCTAGACCCCAATTTCGACCCACCAATGGACTTGAACCTGGATCTGAGTCTGGTCGTAACTTTATATCTATACCCGCCATCAAGTCATCCTTGCTACCTTTCCTAATTGCGTTTTGCATTAGCTGGTGAAGCGGTGCTGTTACTTGAGGTATAGCAGAGGGGCAATACTGTTCAATTTGGCAATAGATAGCACTTGATGCTTGCCAGAGTTGAGCGTTTATAAGTGCCAAGTTATAATCGTCGTGATCATATGCAAGGATACCAAAATTTAAACCTAATCCTACTTCACCATTGTAGATTAGCGTATTATTGGGTCTGCGCTCATCACCTGTTGGTACGTTATCCCATACTCCTAACTGAGGGGGGCTAGAAGTTGCAGGAGGTCTCTCTCTATCAATTGAGGATCGCCCTGTGTTTAAGAATGCTTGGGTAATCATATAGATGTCTGGCATTCCTGATGAGGGTCGAAAAGGGTTACGTACATCCCAATTATTTTTTCTGGAATTATTTTTAACTTTGTTCAGGCGCACAATAATATCCGGATTCTCTACTCGGAATCGGAATGGGCGATAAGCTACAAGCCCAGTCTTGGAATAAGCTATGGCATGAACTGTAACATCGCTTCCCCCAAGTAGACGACCAGGGATCTTGAACGAGAGTGAATTATTGGACTCGTCACATTCCAGTTCCCCGCGAAAACCTCCACTTGTCGGCAGTAAATGCTCTGCATCAGCATACATTAGCTGAGTACGCGCAGTGCCGCCTGTAACATTCCGCCTTGTTTCAACACGAAAGACTGTAGCTAAGTCCACCCGTGGTGATTTACGTGGCAAGCGACTACAGTCAATTTGTTCTGCTGGAGAGGTTGCTGGGGAGCCATCCTGCCGACCAAAAGATACAGTGAAAACTTTTTGCTCTCTTGGCTCAGGGTATCTGTCCTTACGTGAAAGAATCGCCGGATCTAAATCAGAGGTATTAGGGGTAATCGATCTTGCTACAAATTGAGGTTGATTCGGTGAACTTGTTGCGCCTTGTCGCCTGATGATGTCAAGAAGCGCCGGATCAATCCTTATCTCCGAACCCGGAATCGGTATTTGTGGCCTGATTGAATCATAAGGAATGCGAATCTGTGGCTGTGCCAATTGTAAAACTGTAGGCCGCTTTTTCTCAGAAACGAAGCCATAATTTAATTGTGTTGTTTCGTGGGAACTGCGCACAGATTCGGCAACTGCTTCAACGTTCCCTGTGGCCAGCGAACCTACTAGCCAAAGCGAAAATAATGATACTTTCATCCCACATTCCGCTTTGCTTCTGAATCTTGGGTACATTTTTTGCTTGTAAGAATTTTTCAGTTTTTTGGATTGTCTCACTTTTGATGATTTGTAGTTATTGAGAGGTGTCTTTTGTTCTCCTCACTTTCATCAACAAATGAGAAAAACAGATTATTCCTAAATTGACTCAAGTTTTTTTATTGTTATTTGAGCAAGTGTTTTCTAACCCTTTTATCCAGGTGAAGCATAGGTGCATAAAAGCGGACTGTCAAACATATTCATATAAAGATGTATAAAAATGCTAAGTACCCTCTCATGGTAAAATTACTTAAAGAATCGGGAAAATGCATAGTCGATAGATTAGTCTGCCTCATTAACCTGCGATGTCGGCAACAACTCTCCCTGAGAGTATCGCGGTCTTCTTGTTATTTGCTTATATTAAGTTGAGCTAATATTATGCAGTCGAAATCAATAGCAGAACCGATTACCCATCTAAAAATCGATGCAAGACACCAAGAAGTAATAGCCAAGATTGCCCGTAAATATTGCTCTGTATCCTGGGAAGATGCAGCCCAAACGGCGATGATGAAAGTCTACGAAGCTGTAAAAGCTGGAAAATTCCACCAGGGAGGAATCGCAGAATTTCAACGTTGGGCTACAGTGGTTGCTAAGTATGAGATTATCAATTTTGTGAAAAAAGAATCTTTGCGATCGCACCAAAGTCTAGACGCAACCATTACTGGTACTGATGTATCTTTAGTTGATACCATTGCCGATGAGTCGAACCTTCTGGAAGCAGTAGCCCGTGCAGATTTAATTATCAAGGCGAAACAAGCGATTATCAATCTAGATTGCCGTTACAGCAATCGCGGTTATCTGAAATTATGGCAACTTATGGTTGTAGGTAAAACCCAAACCCAACAAGCATCTGTGTTGGGAGTCAGTCAAGGGGAAGTTTCTAAGCGTTGGAAGGAATTAGTTGGACGTGTGGCGATCGCATTAGGATTACTGGAACCCGAAGCCATTCAACCTGAACAACAAAATAGTAAACTCAAAGATACTCGCAGACGTTCAAAAGCCCAATGGTAATTTTGTCAAGTCTTTAAAAAGTTTATTATTTATCCGCATAGGATAATGGATTCGTTTGTTAACACTATTAACCATCCTGCAATATTGGGAAATACTAAACCTATGGGTACAAGCTGTGATCAATCCAAATCTGGGAATATGCGAAAACCTTCACTATCAGCACAACCTGGAGAAATTTGGAAGTTAAACCGTGATGTAGAATTTTCGCTAAATGAAGAGAATAAACTTTACTCAATAGAGGCTAAAAGTTTTTTAGCAGGTGACACTAAACCCCGTTATGTGATGATTGTAACTGAGCCAGAGGTAGATATTATTTCTGTAATGGTATTATCTACCGAAACCGATGTTATTTCTGATATTGATCTAGTTATTCCTACCCATATTACAGGTTTAGGGCAGGACTTACTGGCTGAGACTTGGCATATACAGCCAATGCTGGTTTGTAATTTATTAAAGTCAGTTGGCAAGAGGTTATCACGAGATATTTATGACCTATTACTAAATGTCGGAGACTATTATCATGGTTTAATAAATCAACAGCCAGAAATTAATGATATTGAACAATTGGGGTTAAAAGTAGGAAACAGAAATAGTTTACATACCGCAGAATTTGCTCTGTTTCATCAAATAGAAAAAGCTTGGAGTGATGTTTTAACAATACCAGTTTTGGCTCGTAGTACATACTTGAAAACTGTGTATTTAACAGAGGAAATTCTTACTAATTGCTTGCAAATAGAGCAGGAAATAATAGATATTGAATTTAACCAAAATAGAGTTTTCAACTCATTATCTAACTCTGTTAATCAAACACAAATTATGCTCAGTCGCTGGGGGCAAAATATTTTTGAACGTGAATGGCAGGCTTTGATCACATTCCCAAACTTAGTTATAGCAACCCGCAGTCATAGTGAATCACAAAATAGTCAACAAAAAAATATCCAGGCACTTATTAAACAATTATCATCTGAAAATGATGAAAATCAACGGCAAAGTGCAGCCAAACACTTAGGAGAAATTGCTGTTGGTAATAGTGATGCGATTCAAGCTTTAGTTAATTTACTACGAAGCACATCTGATGATGAAACTCTGTGGATTGCTGTAGAAAGTTTGCAGAAAATTGACCCAGAAAACCCTGCGACTGGCATTAAAATGGTAAAACTAATTGATTTAGGTATGGAGATCGCTAGTAAAGCTGTAGCTTTAGCTGTGGCATTTTTACAAAAAGCTGAAGGGGATGTAAGCGTACTTTTGCAAGTTTATCCTACAAATAATGATGATTATTTACCAACAGAGTTAAAGCTAATCTTAATCGATGATTTTGGGCATATATTGCGGGAAATTACAGCTAGAAGGGCAGATGTTTATATGCAACTCAAATTTAGTTGTGAATTGGGGGAAAAATTTAGCGTACAAGTTGCTTTGGGTGATACTAATTTACAGGAAAATTTTGAAATTTAATCTGACGTTAATTATGGATGATAAATTGATGAATCGTCCCTAAATATGATGATTTTAAATTATGGCATTAGCAAAGGATAATAATTTTTCTGGTCAAAATCTCCAGGGTTATGATTTTAGAAGAAAAAATCTTACTGGTGCAAATTTTGGCAACGCTGATATTCGTGGTGCTAATTTTAGTGATGCAATTTTAGAAAATGCTAACTTTCAAAATGCGAAAGCTGGAATCCCACAGAAACATATCACGTTATACCTAATGGGAATGTTTATACTGTTTGGCGTGAGTGGTGGTGCTTCGGCTTTGGCTAGTGTGAATTTAACAACATTATTTTATAGTGATTATATTCGGCAATTTACTATCGTTCCCGGTGTAGTAAGTCTATTTGCCATTCTCTTATTTTTTGCGATTATAATTCAACGGGGGTTTGGTGGAGACTTAGCGATCGCAACTGGAATCCTAACTGGATTAGTAGCTACAACACTTTGGGGTTATCTGTGGTTAGTATTTGGTTCGTCAGGAACTGCGATCGCCAACCAAACTGGTTGGAGCCTCTTAGGTGCTGCTGCTTGGGAATTTGTTGGTTTTACCCTTGGTACAGTCATATTTGTGGCTGCTAAATTGCTTTTTCGGTCAAATAGTTATATTTTTTGGATCGGGTGGATTATTGGTGCTTATTTGAGTTTCAATGCTTCCCGTTCATTAAAACACACATTAGTTAGTTCCGATGAATTTTGGATACCAAATTTAATCGTAATTATATTTTTTGTATTTATTTGTGGTTATATTAGTTGGCAAGTAACAGCTAGTAATACCAAATTTATTTATATTTACAACCTAGCTGTAAATTTTTGTGCAATTGGTGGTACTAGTTTTAGAAAAGCAAATCTCACAGGTGCTAATTTTACTCATACCACACTCACAAGTACGGATTTTAGCGATGCCAAGTTAATCCATACAAATTTTTATTTAGCTAATAAAATTCATCAAACAAAAACTAAAAATACAATTTTAATTAATCATCTAGTACGTGAATTAACTGTCACCCATAATGGAGTAGATAAATCCTATCAAGGATGTAATTTTAAAGGAGCATATTTAGCTTTTGCGAATTTGCAAAATGCTGATTTCACAGAAGCAGATGTGAGCTTATCAAATTTAACAGGGGCTAATTTAGAATTTGCCAACTTCACAAAAACCCAAGCCTTAAATACCAATTTTGAACAAGCTAAATTAACCGGATCTTGTTTAAACAATTGGAATATTGACAGTACCACCCAACTTGATGGAGTGATTTGTGATTATGTTTACCTTTGTAATCATCAACAGGAACGTCGTCCCTGTAGTGGTTATTTTCTTCCAGGTGATTTTACAAAACTATTTCAAGTCGCTATCAATACCGTTGATTTGATTTTCCGTAATGGTTTAGATTTACAGGCCTTATCTACGGCTTTAGCAAATGTGAAATTGGAAAATATAGATATACCCTTGGCCATTAAAAGCATTGAAAATAAAGGTGATGGTGTTGTTGTAGTACGGGTAGATACACCGGAATTTATTAATAAAGAAAAAATTCACGCTGATTTTTATGAACATTATCAATTTGCACTTCAACAGATAGAAGCCAGACATCAAGCAGAACTAAAAAGTAAAGACGAACAAATTCGCCTATATAGTCAAAATCAAGCGGATTTAAAAGAATTAATGCAAATGATAGCCCCCATTGTTGAAAAAAAGAAAAAACAATCAACATTAGGAAAATTAGTAGTTTTAAAATTAGGTCAAGGAAACATCAACACAGGATTTCCCGTAATATTACAAATTAGTTCAAATGGAGAACATCCCTATTTTGAATCAAACGGACAATTACCACCTGCACCTGAATTAGCTGTAGCATACACTCAATGGCAAATATCCTATCGTCACAGCTTACAGGGAAACTTACGTATCAAATTCCCACAAACACAAGTTACTAATATTAGTAAAAGGGATTTATTCAAAGAATGTGATCGCCTATCTTTTAATTTACATGAACAAGTTAACTTATGGTTAAATTCTTCACAATTTCGCCCACTTAAAGAACAACTATTAGAAAAATTAAACCCTGATGAATCGATTCGTATACTATTACAAACAGAAGATAATCAACTCCGACGCATACCTTTACTGCTTTGGAATTTTTTTGAGCGCTACTCTCAAGCAGAAATAGCACTTTCGTCAAATTATTATGAAAGAAAATCAAAATTTCAATCTCCAAAATCCCATGTAAAAATATTAGCTATATTAGGAGATAGCACTGGTATAAATATCCAAAAAGATAGAGTATTACTCGAACAATTACCCAATATAGAGGTCAAGTTTTTAGTCGAACCGCAACGTCAAGTTCTCAACGATGAACTATGGCTACAAGAATGGGATATCCTTTTTTTTGCTGGTCACAGTTTTACCGAATCTGACGCAGGAATTGGCTATTTTCATATCAATCCAAGGGATAGTTTAACAATTACTGAATTAAAAAACGCACTAACTAAAGCGATTGCAAATGGATTGCACTTGGCTATTTTCAATTCCTGTGATGGTTTGGGATTAGCAACTAATTTAGCAGATTTACATATACCCCAAATGATTGTGATGCGCGAACCAGTACCCGACAAAGTTGCACAGGAATTTTTAAGGAATTTCTTGGCGGAATTTTCTACGGGTCAGCCTTTGTATCAATCAGTACGCGAAGCTCGGATGAAATTACAAGGTTTAGAAAATGATTTTCCTTGCGCGAGTTGGCTACCAGTAATTTACCAAAACCCAGCAGAAAGTCCTCTAGAATTGTATAGCTATAGCCATCAAGATTAGGATGTAAACTATAGCAACCGCCAAGGTAGTTAGGACATTTCCCGTTCCCTTAAAACCACAATTATGATGTCCTAACCAATATGTCAGTTGCTATAGATTCAGAACCCTTACTTGAAAATTAAATTAGCCAAGAAAATTATCAGTATTGCTTACATATTGCCTAGATTACTGATAACTTTCATAAGATATTGTGTCAAGGTAAAGGCATCTACACCTAATTCTGTGCGTTCTTGGGCTGCTAAAATTCCGGCTTGAGAATGCCACCAAGCGGCTGTTGCTACTATATCCTCTACAGGAATTTTTTTAGTAGTTGCTTGTGCCAATAATCCCCCCATTAACCCTGTTAACACGTCGCCACTACCACCACGGGATAAAGCTGGGGTACTTTCAGGATTAATCCAAATTGCACCTTGGGAGTTAGCGATCGCAGTTCTTGCCCCTTTTAATAAAACTACAGCCCCACTTTGTACTGCGGCTTCTGCCACGGCTTTTACTCTGTCTTGCTGGGGAATATGGGGGAACAAGCGTTGAAATTCACCTGTGTGGGGTGTGAGAACCGTTGGCGCTGGACGTTGTTGTAATGTGGGGATGGTTCCCATTTCTGCCAAGATATTCAAGGCATCAGCATCGAGAATTAAAGAGCGATCGCACTGCATCACCTCTGAGAGAATAGGCGCAGCATCTAATGTTAAACCAGGGCCACAAGCGATCGCACTAAAGGAACTCATATCAGTATTTTCTGGTAATTGCAAATGTGCGATCGCCCCAGTTTCCGTCTCTGGACAACCAATAATTAAAGCCTCCGGTAAATGGGATATTAAAAGCGGTTTTAAAGATTCTGGCACAGCAATTGAAAGCATACCTACACCACTAGCACGCGCACCCAAAGCCGTTAAAATTGCTCCCCCTGCATAGCGACGGGAACCACAAATCAGCAGTAAATGACCCTCTTTATATTTGTGCGTTACTGGTGGACGAGGTAAAGGTAAAGTTAATTTTACTGTTCTTGGAGTAATGCGTTTAATTTTAGGTGCATCTCCTAAAACAGCTTGCACATCAGCCCCAGGAATATCAAAATCAATTAATTCAGCCTTGCCGATATATTCTAAAGCGTGGTCTTGCAAAAAAGCCAACTTCCATAAACCGAGACAAAACGTCTGATTCGCCCGAATAGCAGTGCCTAATACTGCACCTGTATCAGTGTGAATACCTGAAGGGATATCAATACTCAAAATCGGCTTATGCCATTGATTTAGCTGATTAATTGCCAAAGCGATCGCATCAGTAATGGGTCTTTCTAAACCAAAACCAAACAACCCATCAATCAAAAAATCACACTCTGGCAATTGCTCAAATTCTTGATAATACGGGATACCTAAACTCTGAGCATATTTTAAATGCTGTGAAGTTAACTCCTTCAACTTAGAAAAAGGAGAATATAGCCAAACTGCATACCCGCGAAAGTGTAACTCACGGGCTACAACTAAAGCATCTCCTCCATTATGACCAGGACCAACTAAAATCCCCACACGAGATCCTTCCGCTTGCTGAACCCGAACAGCAATAAGTCCCGCCACCTTTTCCATTAAAGCCGCCACAGGCATTCCGGCAGCAAATATCCGCCCTTCAATATCCCGCATTTGGCTAGCAGAGACTACCACTTGTGCAACTTGTTCTTGTCTATCTTGCATTAGTATTCAGTCCTCGACTTCCAATTTGCAATAATTCCATCTAATCGCAACCGCCAAGGACTTGAGGAAAACAAAAATTAAAGACTGTCCCACCCATTCCCCATTCCTGTAGTTCACTTACCGTAGTAAACCCTGGAGTTACCGTATCCTAATTCTCGCAGATATTGATTCCATGCCTGGGCTATGGAACGTTCAGTAAAAGGACCGACAGCTACATGAGTTCCCCGTGGTTGTTGTCTTTCCTGCACTAGCTCAAAATATCCACTAGTCCGCCTAATATTATCTGCAATCACAGGTAAACTTCTAGCATCAGCAGGGATTACAGCATAGTAACCAGATTCTTCTCGGCGATTAGGGAGAGTAGATTGCACAGGTTGTGACGGTTGTGCTGCGCTAAAACCAACCTCTCGTCCATCTGTAAAATTCGCAATTCGGACATTATTAATACCGTATGACTGTAATTCTCTGACCCGATTTTCTGCATTGACTAGTTGACTAAAAATTCCTGACTGAATAATAGTCCGCCCTTGGTACTGACGGATATAGGCTTCCGGTTCAATCCAGCGTACTTGTTGCAAAATTTGGGAATTACCACCATCAACGTATACTAAATAACGTTGAAAATTTTGACTCAACTGTACTTCTTGGTAGGGTTGAAAGTTCTGGTTATACTGATTAAACTCTACCACTGGCATTGGTTGAACCTGGGGTAGTGCCGGTAAACGCTGCCCCATTTGGGCGGGACTACTTTGGGGAATTAGCGCTAAACAGGTTCCCAAAAACCAAGGCGCGAGCTGAAGGGCAGTAAATTTACCTGATATCTGACTGTACATAGTAATAACAAAACTTCCTAGATAATTTCTGTTAGCCACCAATAAATCCGGTATTGTAGCAACTATCTTTTTTATACTTTTAGTTTAAAATGTACTATGCCTAAGTTGCAATCAATACATTAAAAATAATATGCAATTGACTTTGGCTGTACTGGGAAAGTAAAGAGCCTACCCTATGCTACCCGCTCCCTACTCCCTGCCTCTTTGTTTAAAGATATGTGTGCTACAATTGGAAAATTGCAAAACTCTGGTGTTGCGTTAACTGCATCAAATTCACAGGTAACAAGTTTAATATTTTGTCATCAAGCTGTTGAGCAGAGATTTTGCTCTCTATCACAGATAGCCAATAGCTTAAGAAGATTTAAGGATATGAAAAAAGTCGTCGTTGGTCTTTCTGGTGGTGTTGACAGTTCCACCGCCGCAGCTATTCTGCATCATCAGGGCTATGAAGTAATTGGTTTGACCCTTTGGTTGATGAAAGGTAAGGGTCAATGTTGCTCTGAAGGAATGATCGACGCGGCTGATATCTGTGAACAGTTGGGAGTTCCCCATGAGGTTGTGGATATTCGTGAAGTGTTTCAAACCCAGATTGTGGATTTCCTGGTGACTGGTTACAGCGCTGGAATTACTCCTCTGCCTTGTTCTCAGTGTAATAAAACGGTGAAGTTTGGGCCAATGGTGCAGTATGCTCGTGAAAAGTTAGGCTGTGAAAGCATTGCTACTGGTCACTATGCTCAAATTAACTATGACGAAGTTACTGGCCGCTACCAGTTATTAAGGGCTGTTGACCGTAACAAAGACCAATCTTATTTTCTGTATGATTTGTCTCAAGATTTACTAGGATCTACAGTATTTCCTCTAGGCAAATTAGAAAAAGCCGACACTCGCCGGATTGCCGCAGAATACGGGTTAACCACTGCGAATAAGCCGGAAAGTCAAGATTTGTGCTTAGTGGAAAGCAACGGTTCTATGCGGGCATTTCTGGATAAATATCTTGCACCCAAACCAGGGGATATTGTGGACACATCCGGGAAAATTTTGGGTCAACATGATGGTGTCCATCATTACACCATTGGACAGCGTAAAGGTTTGGGAATTGCGGCGGCTGAACCTCTGTATGTAATTGAATTAGATGCAGTTAATAATAAAGTGGTTGTAGGCGATCGCACCAAGGTAACTCAACCAGAATGCACAGTTAATCAAGTAAATTGGGTTTCTATCGCTGAACCGTCCACCCCAATTCGGGCGGAAGTGCAAATTCGTTATCGTTCTAGCCCCACACCAGTCACAGTGATTCCTCTGGAAAATTCCCGTGTGCGTTTGGTGTTTGATGAACCCCAAGTTAGCATCACCCCTGGACAAGCTGCTGTCTGGTACGACGGTGATAAAGTTTTAGGTGGCGGGATTATTGAACAATTTAGTTAAGCAGAATCCCTAACTCTACACCGCAATAGAGGAGGGTTTTTGATTTTTCAACCAAATTATAGCGTTTTCCACTTTAATGCAGTAAAAGAACCCCACCCCCAACCAGGGCTGTTTCGTTCCCTAAAACAGGTAAAATTGCAAGGGTCAAAGAGATAAAAATTGAAGGCAAATCCACAATTAGGACAAAAAATTTTGGGGTCTTCAGCCCGAAATACCTGATTTTTCTTTGCGCCTTTGCGCCTTTGCGTGAGATTATCCTGTTGACAAATTTCCCACACAAGCGAATGAAACAGCCCTGCTCCCCGCAAGCGAGAAGGGGGCTATGATATACCTTATATGATTAGGAAACCCTATATGTGATTATCAGACCTGATAAATATGGGACTGAAAAAATAGTTACCTATGGAGTTAATGATGAATAAAGCAGTTTTAAATGAGCAAGAAGTGACCAAGCAAAACATTATTCAATTATTGGCTCAATTGACTCATGTTTATCAGACTACTCGCAACGAGCGCAAAGAAATAATAATGACATTTCCTCCAGAGGATGAGGAGTTTTCGCTGTTAGAGGAAATTGAACTGTTGACAGTAAATATTAGAGGTTATGCGAGTCAAGTTCAAGCCACTGGTCAAATTAACCATAAATCTCAGGCAATTGAGCAACTACAGTCCGTGCGAGTTTTAAATGTGCCGCAAATTGCTAACTTTTATTTTAGTAATAATGACCAGTATGAACAGATGAAGAGTTATATCAGAATATTGGACTACTTACGATTGTTACTGTTGGAATATTTACAGTCTCAGTAATATTACAAAATACTTCTATCCACCTGTTCTGCAAACTCTTCTAAAGCTTGCACAGTTCCCACTTGCCAAGACCTTTCCACTGTAGCAGGGATAATTTGCGTTAAAGGGATATGGGGAAAAGTAGGACTATGATCAGAATTTATATAATGCCCGTTTGCGAGTACATAAATAGTCAGCTTACTATTATCGTAAATCCATAATTCCGGAACTGCGATCGCCTCATAAGCATCCAGTTTTGTTTTAGAAGTGACATCTATCTCAATGGCTAAATCGGGAGGCGGATCATTCGGTTCCAGTCTTCGGCGATTGATCATGGTTTGGTAATTCCGAATATAAAAGCAAGCATCTGGTTCTACCCCGGCGATATTTTCCCGTTTGAAGGTGGTTGAACCAAAGGGTTCGTATTTTTTCCCAGTCTTCTTGAGTAAAATTTTAACAATATCTGAAATTAAATCCTTTGGCTTTTCGTGTTCAGGTAGGGGAACCATGATTTCTAACGTTGACTGACTATAAGCAATTCGTGCTGATCGCTTTTCGCCCAACTCGCCTAAAATAGACTCAAACTCCTCCCAACTCACATCCTGGATAGTCACTGTACTACCAGGTGCTAACCGTAATTGGCTAACAGGTTTTACAACAGGGGATACAGCCGTCATATTTCACAGCCAGTAAAGTACATCAACTCCATCCTCCCACACCTCCCACATTCTCGACACCCCCTCATACCTCCCCATTCCCAAACTCTTTTTCAACTGCGTACCAGCATTTTGGTAAGTTAGTACATAGTTTGAAACAATTGCAGTTAAGTCAAAGAGGGGATTACGTTGAGTCAACATCCAGATGCCATTGCACCCCACGGTGGACAATTGGTTAACCGTATCGCTACACCAGAACAAAAGGTAGAATTTCTCTCAAAAGCCGACTTTTTGCCACGCGTGCAACTTGATGGGCGGGCGGTTTCTGATTTAGAGATGATTGCTATCGGCGGTTTTAGTCCACTCACGGGTTTTATGAACCAGTCAGACTACACCCGTGTCGTCAAAGAAATGCGGCTGGCTAATGGACTGCCGTGGTCAATACCGATTACACTATCAGTAATAGAAGAAGTAGCCTCTCCTCTCCAGGAAGGAAGCTTGATCCGTTTGGATAACCCCAATGGTGAATTTATCGGAGTTTTGCAACTGGTAGAAAAGTATCTCTACGATAAAACCGCAGAGGCTATTAATGTTTACCGCACTGATGACGCTAAACATCCAGGTGTGCAGGTAGTCTACAATCAGGGTTCTGTAAATCTTGCCGGTGAGATTTGGCTATTACAACGCGATTCCCATTCCCTGTTTCCCTCCTACCAAATTGATCCCGCAGCTTCACGGCAGATGTTTAGGGAAAAAGGTTGGAAAACTATTGTTGGTTTTCAAACTCGTAACCCCATCCATCGCGCTCATGAATATATCCAAAAGTGTGCTATGGAAACCGTCGATGGTTTATTTTTGCACCCATTGGTAGGGGCGACAAAAGAAGATGATATTCCGGCCGATGTGCGGATGCGCTGCTATGAAATTTTGCTAGAACATCACTATCCCCAAAACCGAGTGATTTTGGCAATTAATCCGGCGGCAATGCGTTATGCTGGACCACGGGAAGCTATTTTCCACGCCTTAGTCCGGAAAAACTACGGTTGTACTCACTTTATTGTGGGACGGGATCACGCTGGTGTGGGTGATTATTATGGCACTTATGATGCTCAATACATTTTTGATGAGTTTGAGCCGGGAGAATTGGGTATTGTGCCAATGAAGTTTGAACACGCTTTTTACTGTACACGCACCAAGCAAATGGCAACTACTAAAACTAGCCCTAGTAAACCAGAGGAACGTGTTCACCTCTCAGGAACTAAGGTCAGGGAAATGCTGCGCCGAGGTGAATTACCACCTCCAGAATTTTCCCGTCCGGAAGTGGCGGCTGAATTAGCGCGGGCGATGCAAGTACAAGCATCGGCTTAAGGTATTTGTTCAGGGACTTCCAAATAAAAAAATACTCAATCACCTCACGCAAAATAACTCTGTTATTATTAAAGGTTTAATGAATTGGTGTTCTCTGCATCTGAAGTGGTTAGTTTACTAAGATAATTTATTTCTTGGAAGTCCCTAATTAGTGAACCGTATAAACTTTAACTTTACACTACAGACTTCTGCCTTATAAGCTGTTAGCTGAAGGGCTGAGGACTGATGGCTAATTATGAAGCGTCGGACTTTTTTACAACGGATTGGTTCTATACTCGCGGTATTGGGTGTGACTGAAGCTGAGTGGTTGACTTTATGCGATCGCTATTCCCAAGCTTTAGCACAACCTAGTCAACGTAAATTAGCATTATTGATTGGCATTAATCAATACCAGAAAAGTCCTGCATTGGCTGGTTGTCTCACCGATGTAGAACTGCAAAAAGAACTGTTAATTCATCGTTTTGGCTTTGTATCCTCGGATATTCTGACTTTAACTGAAGAAAAAGCTACCAGAAAATCTATTCAAGAGGCTTTTGCGGCACATCTGGGACAGCAAGTGAAAGCTGGTGATGTGGCATTATTCCACTTCAGTGGCTATGGTACTCGGATTAAATCGGGCAGATTTACCGATACGGTGCAGAATGCTTTAGTTCCAGCTAATCCTCAAGATGCACAAAAAGATGAAATAGTCAACTATATTTTAGAAGAAACAGTACGGCTCTTGTTGCGATCGCTCCCCACAGAGAAAGTAACAGCTGTATTGGATACCAGCTTTTATGCTCCCAGCACACTCCAGCCCACGGGTTGGCGAACTCGTGTCCGCCCAGCATCCGCAGAAGCACAACTAGCAATTGAGGAACTGGAATTTTTACAACAACTGAGAAATCAAAATTCCAACCCCAATAATGCCGTTATTTTAACTGCGACTTCAGACAGTCAACAGTTGGCTAGGGAAATCCTATTTTCTGGATTTAGTGCCGGCTTATTGACTTATGTGTTAACTCAATACTTGTGGGAAAGTACACCAGCAACCACAGTTCAATTCAGCCTTTCCCATGTGGGAAGCTATATGCATAAGCTAGGAAGCAATCAGCAGCCAGCGTTATTCAGTGACGATAAAAGTCAACCCAAAGCCTTAACTGTGGAGAAATTACTCCTCCCCAACCCCACAGTTGGATCTGAGGGAGTAGTTAGAGTCATTGAAGATGATGGTAAAACAGCCCAACTATTTTTAGCGGGATTACCTCCACAAGTATTAGAAAACTATGGTGTTAATTCCCGATTTACGCTATTAACTGGAGAGCAGTTAACATTGCGATCGCGTACTGGGTTAACAGCCAAAGCCCAAATTTCCAAAATTAAACCAGAAACTCCCCCTCAAGTAGGACAACTATTCCAAGAAGCAGTGCGGGTATTACCCAAAAGTGTGAATTTAATAGTGGGTTTAGATGCGGGATTAGAAAGAATTGAACGAGTAGACGCAACCAGCGCCTTTGCAGCCATTAACCATGTTGGTACTGTCGTTGCTGGAGAACAACCAGCTGATTGTGTATTTGGTAAACTATCTGACAATTCCAGTCGCTATGGTTTATTTAGTTCCGGAGGAAAACTAATTCCCAACACATCTGGTGAACCTGGGGAAGCTGTCAAGCTGGTGGTGCAGAGGTTAATGCCGATATTACCAACTCTCTTAGCAGCAAAATTATGGCGACTGACAGAAAATGAAGGTTCTTCCCGCTTACCAGTTAAAGCCACTCTGGAGATCATGAATAACTTGTCATCTCGCGTCGTCATGCAGCGCGAAACCACTCGCACCCTCACCAGAGAACAACTAGAAAATAAATCACTGCTCACAGGTTTAAGTAATCCCACTGTGCCAATTAGTAGTCGAATGCAGTACCGATTACAGAATCAGAGCGATCGCCCGATTTATTTAATGTTGGTAGGATTAAAAAATAACATGAATGCGATCGCCTTTTACCCTTGGCAATCCCCCGGAGAATCTACGTTTATCAACAGCAAACCCTTATTCCAACAAGTAGTTATTACCCCAGGGGAAACCCTACTACTGCCAAAAAATGTAATTGCTTCCGAATGGATGATCCCAGGGCCAGCTTATGAATGCGAACACCAAATGATTTTCAGTACCGCCCCCTTTAAAGAAACATTAGGGTATTTAGAAAAATCCAAATATCCCATCACAGACCAAAGACCCTTCGGAGGATTATTGAAACCTTTAGAAATTGCTCAAGCATTGTTACAAGATTTGCATAACGCCAGTGCAGTCAAATCTGAAATTAACATTACATCCACTGACTCTTATCTATTAGATGTCAAAAATTGGGCTAGTTTCAACTTTGATTTTCAAGTAGCATAAACCATAAATCCCCGATTTGTCTGATGAGTCGGGGATCTCATATAGCTGGGGACTGGGTTAAGACCCGAATCATGTCTCGGTTTATGTCCTAACCTCCTTAACAGTTGCTATAAAATAGCTTAATTCATAAATACTTCTGCAACAATAACCCCAACTTTTCCTTAGTCGCCGTTGGTGCTTTATCCAACTGAGTTAAAATCGCATATTTCAACGCCGAATGAGCATCACTAACCGGGGGATTTTCACTCAAACGCCGCACAGTTTCTTGAATCACCATTTGAGCATTCACTGCATTACGCTGTAAATTACCAATCACCATTTCTACCGTCACACTATCATGATCTGGATGCCAGCAATCATAATCTGTTACCAGCGCTAAAGTTGCATAGGCAATTTCTGCTTCCCTGGCTAACTTCGCCTCTGGTAAATTTGTCATTCCAATTACCGTTGCATCCCAACTGCGGTAAAGATGGGATTCCGCCTTGGTAGAAAATGCGGGGCCTTCCATGCACACATAAGTACCACCACGATGGAGAACCACATCTGGTAAATTTAGAGAAGCGATCGCATCTGCTAAAATCCCAGCTAAATTGTGACAAATCGGATCACCAAAGGCAATGTGAGCCACAATTCCGTCACCGAAAAATGTCGAAACCCGATTTTTGGTTCTATCAATAAACTGATCTGGAATCACCATATCTAATGGTTTAGCTTCAGCCTTTAAAGAACCCACCGCACTAGCTGAAATTAAATACTCCACACCCACTTGCTTCATTGCATAGATATTGGCGCGAAACGGCAACTCAGAAGGTAATAAAGTATGATTACGTCCATGACGGGCTAAAAATGCTACCTTTGTACCTGAGAGACTTCCTAAAATTAGCGCATCAGAAGGTGAACCAAAAGGAGTTTCAATTTGTACTTCTTCTACATCCTTCAGAGCAGCCATTTGATATAGACCACTCCCACCAATAATCCCAATACGAGCTAGTGCCATGATCTTTAAGTTCTTTTTTGTTCCCAAGTTATTCTACCCGAAACCCTGATCAGGAGGACAGGGAGAACATCAACTATCAGCTATTCTATAGCCTTGCGTATTCCTACTTATGCGGTCACCACTCATTTATTATCTGCTTAATAACTAGTTATTTGTGATTATTCCGTAGTGCTACTCAGGGCATTTTCATTAAAAAGGTTTATATTAAAATCTATAGGATATACAATTTACAATATTTTTTTCCAAGAGAATATGCAAAGCACAGGTTCCTCAAACCAAATATCGTTAGAGAAGCTATTAAAGCACATATTTAGTATTGGCAGAATTAGCCGCTATGACCAGCAATTATTAATGTCCACTCTGCTATCTAAAGAAGGCCTTAATGAAGAAGAAAGGCAGCAAATCAGCCGAGTTTTTGATGCTTTGCAAAGAGGATTACTGAAAGTTGTAGATTAGATAATTGAGAAAATTAACCATTTGTGTATACAACTGATTAATGTACACTGATATTTTGTCGGTTAATTAACGCTCTTTAATCTTTGACACTCCTCAGCCTAAAGGCATGAGGATTCTTGCTTCATCCGTCCGAACTAGAAACCTGAATATAAAATATTCAAATCTCCCCGTTTGGATACGTCCACAAGCATACACGGACTGCCCGACCGCGTTTGAAACGATTTCTGGAATTTTTGCTTTACTCCCACATTTATACAAGATTGAGGATTTTTACTACCAGGGTTCCGGATCAGGAGTCGTCCGCTTGACCTACTTCGTTTTTTATTTGTGCGCTTTACCGCTAAAGCTATAATACCACAAAAGCCTTCCTAGAAGATCGGGGCTTTAAACCCAGTTTATAGAACCGCCTCACAGTTAGTCTCATGATTACTCTACACCACACCCATTCATCATAAAACTGCTGATACCCAAATTAACAGATAATCAACAATCATGCGATAATAGTGCGATCGCCCATCATCTTTCACCGTATTTTCAACATAATTATTGATAATTATCAGTATTATCTAAATCGTGGACAGCCTTAATTGCATTGGCACACATCCAATCAATACGCATAATAGCCGTCCATCCTCTGCGTACAGCCTCCGGACAAATAGTATAAATTGTTAATTAGCAATCAATTAACTCCAACCCCGATTTTTCTACCTGCTTCAAAATAGAATTATTCTCAAATTCAACAGTCATATTGCATTGAGCGCAAACCATTTGATGGTGATGATGCAGTGAAGCTGTATTTATTTCGTAGTGTTTATGTATTTTAATAGGTATTGAGCAATAAACATAATTTATTGAGAAAATTATCCCCACCTAGAGTAGCATCTCATCAACAAGGTGGGGAAAAACCTTAACTTAATTTCTGCTCAAAACAGCCCTCAACTCCTTTAGCATCCTACCAGTACGGATAAATTCGGGATCTTTAGCTAGTTCTCGAAGTTCTTCAGGACTACTTTGCATCAGCAGGTCATTGTAATCAACAATAGCAGCATTCAGCATATTGATATCTACAATGGGACTTTCACCATTTTCCACAAGTGATTTATTTTGAATCACAGCAAAGAGCATATTTACATCTTGGTATTCCTGCAATATGTCGTTAGCAGCTACATTCAAATCATTTTGAGTTTCAGGCGCAACATTCAAGATATTATTGGAAAATCTTAAAGTATTACGATTAATAGTACGAACAACTCTTTCCAGGCGAGGAATTAGAGGGTTAAAAGGACTAGGGGGAGGACCAGGTACAATAACACCACCAGCATTTGCTCTCATGGGCGCACCCACTAAACAACTAAATGCACTCAAACCCAGAGCAACAGTCAACGATAATTTTTGCGTCTTCATGAGTTTTATTTGTAATGTGATCAACTTGTTAGATAATTGACTAAGTGACATCGTGCCACACTGATATCATGATACAGTCTCACCTTCTCAAAAGCTATCAGCATTCTGCCGGAGATTCATTTACAGAGCTATATTTATATTCTTAGAGAGGTGCTACCCCCACTTGAGCGCGTACAAAAAAATTGTTCAACTAATAATGAGGTTAAAATTCAAAACTGTAGCCTCCACTTATCGAAAGACCCGACCCAGTATCCAAATTTTCAGTAATATCTGCAATGACAACATTAAATATTAGAGGTTGACTCCTAAAAGGAATAAAAGACCCCCCAACATTGAAAGTATTTCCCGTCCAACTACTAATTAGAGAAAATTGGGGTAGGATCGTCCAACCTAAACTAGCAAACAAATTCAGAGGATTTTCATTTGCTACTATTGCACCTTTAGAACGAAAATCTCCATTCCCCAAACCCACAGAAACGGTTAAAGGTAAGCTATTATCAGGGTTATCTGGTTGCAGAAAAAATACTCTAGTAATCACTCCGTACATAGTATTTTCAGCCAGGTTAACATCTCCCCATTTAATAGGATTTGACCAACCAATAGCTGCAATTGTAGCGCCCCCTAAATATCTATGTAGCTTAAAACCTACAGCACCACTATCTCCAAAATCAAAACCTGGTCCACCACCTACACTAGTGATATCAATATTAACTTCCATTCCCACAGAATCAAAGGGATTTCCCAAGCCAAAACCAACAGACATAGAACCATCATTCCTATCTTTACTTTTGTCGAAAGGAAAATATAGTCCACCCCCGATATAAGCTTGACCAGCACTAGCTCCATAAGCAGAAGGAGAGCCAGCACTCGAACCAGGTGAAGATTTTAGAGGTACTCCCCTAGTCAGTATTGGTTCAATTAAAAATTGTCGGCGCAATTCCTCAATCTCATCCTCAGAAGATGACGAATCTGTTTGTGAAATAATTTGACTTGGTTTATCCGGCGATAACAAATTATCTTGGTTTTGTAATTTATTTTTTAAATGCAAATCAGTATTAATAATATGATCAGCAAATAAATGTTTCTCTAAACCATAGTTATTTTGAAACTTTTCCTCAGATTCCAGCAAAAAATTTTCTGTTGCTAAAGAACCACTGAATGTTTTCCAATCAACCTTAGCAGTTAAACTATCACCAACATTATTAGGCTTTTTAGATGCTAATAATCTTTGTCTTAAGTTGATATTTGACTGTGAATTAAGCGGAGATTCTATAGAAGATGTTTTCAGGTTTTGAGATGTACTCAATTTAGGCTCTGAATTTTCAGCCACAACATTATCCGCAGCAAATACCGATTCGATGGAGAAACCTGCTAACAGTAGAAGACAAGTTATCAACGTTTTCCCTAAATTCCAGTAAGCATAGTTAGCACCAATAACTGGGGAAATCTCACTACCACTGACTTGTACTGTATCCATCAAAACAGTCCCTGATAAAAATCTATTTTTGCGATATTATTATACACTTAATACTTTAAAAATAGTATTTTTACTTAAATCTTATTAATGGGCTTTACACCAATTATTTGTGAGGCTGCATATTATTTTGACTCCCCCTAAATGCTCCAATTCTGGGATACTTTGAAAATTCTTCCTCATAATTGGGGTCTAGGGGGCTATTCTGTAAGAGATTGGCTAAATTCGATGACTTCTGTCTATACGATACATCGCAAGCGATGAGAGCGTTGGGGGTGGCGCTACTGTACCTCACTCAAGAGAGAAACGCCATAGCAGATAAACTTAGATATGCTGGAGTCCATCGCCCTAGTCTACTGCTAGGAGTGTCCATCATCTTGCTTGTTGATAATAATAACTACTCACATTACCTTTTTGACCATTAGCAACTACACCTAAAAGATTAATAGGAGCTATTTTCAGATCATTAACTATTCGCTCCAACACAGAACGATCCGTTTTATCTATCCTGGCTACCATCAACAGACCGTCCGTTTGAGAAGCTATCAAACTAGCATCAGCTAATCCCACCACAGGAGGAGCATCATAAATAACTAAATCAAAACTTTTATGAAAATCTGCCATCAATCGCTTCATTTTTTCTGATGACAGCAACTTTGCACAATCAGGAGGTAAGGGACCAGCAGTAATAATAGATACCGCATTCATCTGAGGTAGTTGCCGCACAACTTTTTCAAATGGCAAATTGGAAGTAATTAAATTACTCAGTCCCCAAAGATTATTTAGATTGGATAATCTATGAACAGATGGGCGGCGCATATCTCCATCTACAAGTAATACTCGTTTCCCCATAGCTGCGGCTATTTGAGCTAGATGAAAAGCAATTGTAGATTTACCATCACCTGCCATCGCTGAAGTCAGAGTAATAGATTGTATTTGAGAATCAGAATTTAATAATTGAATATTTGTGTAAAGTACCCGGAGAGCTTCTATAAAATTTATAGGATAGGTTCCAAGGCTTGCTTCCCCTTCCTTCAGTGAAGTTGACAACTCGGAAACTGATTTCTCTGTCTTGACAGTTTTTAATTCACCTCTTTGTAATTCTTTACTGAAAGGAAGAGTTCCTAACAAAGGTAAATTTACCCTTTCCTTAAGACTCCAGGCATTGTGATAAGTGTTGTCCAGTTTGTCAGCAATTAATGCCGCACCCATGCCCAAAAATACACTTGCAGCTAATCCTACAATCAAATCCCTCACCATACTTGAAGACACAACAGGAGCTTGTGGTAGCCCCGGTGCTTGAATTAATTGCCAACCTAAATCTGCCTGGGAAAATTGAATTTGTAAAATTTCGCGGGTAGATAAAAACCGACTCAAAGCTTCAGTAGCCAGTTGTAATCGACCCTGTATTTCTGTATATTCTCGTATGAGGCTTGGTAATTGTTGCCTTTGTTGATCTAATATCTGTTGGTTTCTTTGCAGTTCCTGCTTACTCAGCTCTAAAGAATTGAGTGTAGAAGTTGCTTCGGCTCGACTAGTTCGGATATATCGCTCTGATTCCTCCTCTATTAACGGCACTAATTGGTTACGTTTTTCTCTTAATGTGATAATATTTGGGTTTTCTTCTTGGAAAAGGGTAGATGCACTGATAATTTGGATATCTAATTGACGCAATTCATCATTTAACTGTTGATAAACAGGATAGCTATCCAGCAATGCTTTAGTACCTTCTTCACTTTGTAAGAAATTGTAATTAGCACGAGCTTGGGCTAACTCTTGTTCCAGTGCTTGCTGTTTTTGAATGAAACCAGAACTTTGTGTAGCAACTTGAATAGTAAGGGTCTCTGGGCTAATGAAATCATATTTTTGTTGGAAAATTTGCATTTCTCTCTGAATCTGATCCACTCTATTTTGCAGAGAGGGCAGTTCTCGGTTAATATAATCCAAGCCTTGATTGATATTAGTTCGCCGCTTAGCCTTGCTGTATTGTAAATAATCTTGGGAAATTTCATCTAAGACTGTTTTCGATTCTTGTGGATCTTGACTACGATATCTAACTTCTATAATCTTAGTTTGACCTACGCGACCAATTCTTAAGGAATTAAGCAGATAATTATAGTCAATGTATGGATAAATAGCTGCTAATCGTTTAGCACTATTATCGATCAGTTCTGGACTTCTCAAGACTAGAATTTGACTCTCATAATCTAAATTACTTCGATTAGATAAAAATGGATTACCTTTTTGGACAAGATCAACTACTTGAGTTGATTGATCAATTGGCTCAATCAGCATCTGAAATCTGCTTTCATATTCTGCTGGTTTAGGGTTTAATATCAAGTTGATAGCTATACCGGTCATTAAAGTTGTCGCTACCCCAAGAATCACTAACCATCTGCGTTGCAACAAACCCAAAATATCTTGATAGTTCCATTCTTCTTGTTCCTCATATACCGGAATATTCTGATATGGGATAAATCCATTTGTAGAGTGTATGCTCTGTTCGGGGTTGGTAGGCTTGTGTGCTTGATTTTTCATTTTATTGATGTGATAATGAAATTTAACAGTACTCTCTTTAATACATATACCCACGAGAATATATCACCTGTTCTGATAGAAATAATAGCAGTAATTTCTCTAGCTATTCTCTCGTCACTCAAGGATACATTCACATTAGCGGGTAAACAAACATCCCCAAAGGGGAGAAAAATGAATGAACTACGGATAAACACATATAAATTTTTACCTCACTGCAACAGGCAACGCCACATAATGAGGTATTCTATTGTATATTTAGCCTTACTGTAATTATTAACATTAACTTTATACCATCAAGTTATCAACTACTCTAGTGGAGATAGTATTTTCTCTACAAATGAGATTTTAAGATGATCAATAGCATATTAGTAGTGCAGGTAGATAAAATTGAATATGTAACCAGCAATATTTATACAGAACATCTTGGGTGGCGTGTATTATAGATTCAATGTAAAACCGGATCTTAGCCAGTTACACATCTTTTTTGAGGATATTGTGAATAATTGTATCAAAATTATAGATTTTATAAATCAGTAAATTCTTCAGCAAACACTTTTCAGTATAATTGGTAACATTAATTAGGACTTGCTGATTTAGCCCAATTATAGTAAAAATTCATAATCTTTAGTCAAACAAAAATCTAATCTTCATCAAATTCTGGTATATAGGTGCATTGTATAAGTATTTGTACTATTGCTCTCTTTGTTAAAGATACGGCTTTATAAATACTTTAAATACTTATTGAAATTTAATTCCTTACAGTAATTTTTTCATGAAGAATACGGTGCAAGATGACAACATAATCATTTTAGGTTAGTATTAAATTTCTCCAGTGTAATAACGTAGGTTGCTAGGCTATACTTACCCACTATGGGTAAGCAATTTAGATGAGTGCATAATTCAGATTTGGGCTTCATTACAAAAGTTAGGGCTACTTAATGGGATAATCATATTGTCTTACCTACAGCAAAAAAATCTCATTATCTACCTTTACACCTGATATCAATGCTCAATTCATCCATTTGATATGCATCATCCAACCACGAAACAACATCAAACACACATTTGTTTAGGCAACAGACGGAAAACTACATTGGATTAATATGAATGAATATGATTTATTAATAACTTTCAGTGGTTTGGTAAATTCTTAAGAAAATTTCTTTACTATACGATGATAGATGAAACTGAACAAATCAATTAATCAAAAGATAATACCAGCATCCATCGCTTTTGAATCAGCAGATAAATATCACGATAATTCTGAAATCCAGCAATCAATTAATTTATCTGTAGTTACACAGTTTTTTCCCCCAGACTATGCTGCTACAGGTCAGTTGATAGAGGAACTTGTCAACCAGCTAGGCCAGCAAGGTATAAATATTGAGGTTTTTACCAGTCAGCCTGGATATGCCTTTAGATTAAGTAAAGCCCCATATTTAGAACGTATTGATCGGATTAAGATTCAGCGATCGCGCAGCGCACAACTTTTTCCAGGCAGAATTCGTGGTAAATTAGTAAATGGTATCTTATATACTTTACGTACTTTCCTCTATCTCCTAAGAGCTTGGCGACGTAACAATCTATTATTAGTAACTACAGCCCCACCATTTTTGCCAATTGTAGGTTATTTAGTAAACCTCCTATTTAAACTCCCCTATGTATGCATAGTGTATGATCTATACCCAGATATTGCTATTACCTTGGGTGTAATCTCTCAAAATCATTGGGTAGCTAAACTTTGGCAAGCTATTAATCAACGAGTGTGGCTCAAGGCCAAAGCAATTGTAGTTCTTAGCCCGGAGATGAAACAGCGTATCCTCGAATCCTGTCCCCAAGTAAGTCACAAAATTTCTGTAATACATAGCTGGGCTAACCCAGACTTGATAGTCCCCATAGCCAAGGAAGAAAACTGGTTCGCTTGGAAGCACAACTTAGTGAATAAATTCACTGTGCTTTACTCTGGTAACATGGGTCGCTGTCATGACATAGATACCCTATTAAAAGCTGCTACGGAACTGCAAAATGAGCCAGTCCAGTTTGTCTGTATTGGTGGGGGAGCTAAACGGGAACAATTGATTGCACAAGTCTATGAATTAGGCTTAAACAACTTTACATTTTTACCTTATCAAGATAAAGATGTTTTACCCTATTCTCTCACAGCTAGTGATTTGTCCTTAGTCAGTCTTAACCCATCTAGTGAAAGTTTAGTGTTACCCAGCAAATTGTACTCAGCCTTAGCAACAGGCAGGCCATTGGCAGTAGTTTGTTCACCCTACTCCAGCTTGAGACAAATAATCAAAGAAGCCAACTGTGGTGCAGCATTTGATCATGGTGATGGTCATGGACTAGCAGAATTTATTCGCCTGCTGAGGCATAATCAACAACTAGGGAAACAGATGGGCAACGCTGCCCGTCAGTATCTGCAAGGCAACTTTACACCTAAAATAATTGCTCAACAATACCTGGATGTTTTCCATCAGGCATTGAACATAAAAGAGGTATAATCTCATGTAGTTTGCAACGACCCACATCCAGGGTGAATGCTTCAAGTAAGTTTTGATGTCAAAGTTACCCTTATGTGCTATAAGTGATGCAGGAAAAATAGGGGTAAAAAATACCCCTCTGGGTTTATAAATAAGAGATTATTAGGAGGTTAAAATACATAGTTTAATCGTATCAAGCATCCACAAAAAAATTCATACTTTCTCTAAATATAGAGTGCTAGTTTTGAGGAGTAGGGCTTCGATGGTCTAATTGATCTCAGTCCCTCCAAACGTAACCATCCTTGTTAGTTATATTAGGAGGTCGAATTGCAGAGAAGGTGTGACCGAAATCGGAAACGTTCCAAACGTAGAGCTATCTACTGTCCCATTCACGCCTGTCACCTTGATAGCGTCAGTCAAAAATATAGACTTTTCGCTGACCAACCAGGTCAGTTACAGCAACGGGGCTTCAGTCGGCGAGCTGCATGCTTGTCAATAACGAATCATACAGCCGTTCCCATACAAGGAGAGTGGTTAGAAGGTTTTTGGTGTGAACAGTGTCAGCAAAAAAACTGGTATTATGTGCGTCAGTCCGATAATGGAACATATAACATTTCCTTAGCACCCAGGGAACTATGGCAGCAGGTAACAGGGGTGATTGATCCTTATGGTAATCCTTCTGTGGGCGAGTTTACGCGCAAGAATGCCAAACAACTAAGCTCTCATACCCTCAATTCTTTTTATTGCTTATAATTAAGCCATTTATAGGTTTGCGGGAGAAGATTTTATGTCTAAGTCATCTCTCTACGAAACAGATTTTTTAGGTTGGATAAATCAGCAACATTTAGCTTTAACGAATCGGGATGTCACAGCTTTAGACTGGGAAAATCTGGCGGAAGAGTTAGATGCTATGGGTATTAGGGAAAAGAATGAGTTTAAAAACCGCTTGGTAGTTTTACTGGCTCATTTACTCAAGTGGCAATATCAGCCTGCAAAACGTTCTATAAGTTGGTTTACAACCATTGCTAACCAAAGAGATGATTTACAGGATTTACTAGCAGAAAAACCTAGTTTACAGCAATATATTCCTGATATTTTACCCAAAGCTTATCGAAATGCTCGCCGGGAAGCATCGGCAGAAACAGGATTAGGTTTAGCTACTTTTTTAGAGACTTGTCCTTATAGCATTGCAGAAATATTAAATCCGCAGTTTTTGTGTAATACGACCGATGATTTTGAAAAGGCGATGGAGAGTAAATAAAATCGAAAATTAGCTTACAGACAGTACAGTATTGTTATAAACAAGCTTATACCAATTTCATATAAAGAAGCGTAGAAAGAACCCCTCCCTAACCCTCCCCGCAAGCGAGGAGAGAACAGGCTTTTTGTAATTTAAGGTGGTCAAAATAATATACAGCTTCAAAAATAATTGGTACTACATAACTTTTTTTATTTAATTACAGACACATAGCAGGTAATTTTAATGTGAGGCAACGTAATACAGTTTCTACCAAAGTTATTTATACATCAGAAAGTAGGATTCGCCACCCATTGCAATTATTTCGGGAGATGGGGCGAGATTTGCTGGCTTCAAGAGAATTAGCATGGCGATTATTGGTCAGAGATATTAGCGCTCAATATCGACAGTCTTTGTTTGGGGTTTTGTGGGCATTTTTACCACCGATTATTACGGCTGGTGGGTTGCTTGTAGCGCGCAATGCTGGGGCGGTAAATATAGGAGAGACAGCAATTCCCTATCCGGCTTATGTAATGTTTAGCATGGCACTCTGGCAAACTTTTGTGGAATCATTGAGTGGACCAATTGCGGCTGTAGGTGCAGCTAAACCAATGCTGGCAAAAATTAACTTTCCAAAAGAGGCGATTATATTAGCTAAGTTGGGGGAAGTATTTTTTAACTTTGGCATTAAGTTAATTTTGATTTTGGGCTTGTTTATTTGGTTCCAGATTCCGGTGACTTGGAGTATATTGCTTTCGCCAGTGGCTTTGATTCATTTGGTCATATTAGGTACGGGAATTGGTTTGTTGTTGGCTCCTATTGGGGCTTTATATGGAGATATAGCTAAAGCTATACCGTTAATTGTGTCTCCTTGGTTGTTGTTGACTCCGGTGATTTATCCGACTCCTAAAGAGGGATTGTTTGCTACCATTGTTAATTTAAATCCGGTAACACCTTTGTTGGTGACTACACGAGATTTAGCCACAAGTGGCTTAGTTACTAACCCAGCTGGTTTCTGGGTTGTTAGTGGTTTGGCGTTTGGGGTGTTATTAATAGCTTGGGTATGGTATAGATTGGCAATACCGTTTGTTGTGGAGCGCATGAGTTCGTAATTTATCCCCTGATTGTATTTGTAGTTAAACTTATATTCATTACTAGCTATGACTTTGCTCACATCTGATCAAGACACTTTTGAACAACCACAAGATGACGAAGTTGTTTTATCGGTGAAGAATGTATCCAAGCGGTTTTGTCGGGATTTGAAGCGGTCGCTGTTTTATGGGATACAAGATATAGGTGGTGAGGTGTTTGGCGCTCGGCGAAAAGATGTAGCGTTACGCAAGGGTGAGTTTTGGGCGCTGAATGATGTCAGTTTTGAACTGCGCCGGGGTGAGGCGTTGGGTTTGGTGGGGGCTAATGGTGCTGGTAAAACAACGCTGCTCAGGATTATTAGTGGTTTGATTAAGCCGGATCATGGTTCGGTAGAGATTAAGGGACGGGTTGCGCCGTTGATTGCGTTGGGGGCTGGGTTTAACCCAATTTTAACGGGACGGGAAAATATTTATGTCAATATGTCGATTTTGGGGCTTTCCAAAGAGGAGATTGATGAGCGGTTTGATCAGGTTGTAGAGTTTGCCGAGATTGGGGAAGCTATTGATGCGCCAGTGCAGAGTTATAGTTCGGGCATGGCGGCAAGGTTGGGGTTTGCAAGTGCGATTCATACTGAGCCAGATATTTTATTGATTGATGAGGTATTATCGGTTGGTGACATAAAGTTTAGAGCAAAATGCCATCGTAGACTTTCTAACTTACGCGATAAGGGCGTTAGCTTTGTCCTGGTTTCTCACAACACACAGGCAATTTTCACTGCATGTACTCATGCTGTATACCTAAGAAAAGGAGAAGTCATAGATTCTGGCAGTGTTAATCATGTCATTCGGCAATACGAACAAGATATTTTCTCCCTTAAGCAAAACATACAATGTCATAATTTTTGGGAAATCAATCAAACGGAAAATATCCTTGAAGATTTAGGTATTATTTCTATATCCTTTCAGAATTCTTTAGGAGAAATTATCAGTCCAGTAAAAACTGGAGAAGAAGTTCAAGTTTGTGTAAAGCTATATGCAAAAAAATTAATAAATAAAATAAGTGCCTACATTCTTATTACTCAAGAATCTGGAGAAAACGATGTGATGTTATCAATCGATAGCGGAAATGAAGGTTTTTTCATGAAAGCCCCATTAGGTATTAGCATTTTAAAGATGACAATTCCTCAATTGTGCTTATGTCCAGGTAATTATATTATGAAAGTTATCATCAAGCATAATAAAATTTCAGTAATTGATTATGCCGACAATTTACCTTTTGTCGTAGAGAGTTATTTTTGCATGAATAGGTCTTTGTTTTATCAACCTCATGCGTGGGAACTAGTGAGGTAAGTTCAAAATTGAAGAATTAAATAAATAGTCATAAATCACAATATTTTGTTACTGTATTTGTAAAGATTTTGGTAATAACAACTATGAAGACCAGAAAAATAATAGGGCGCATCCTAAATAATTTGTCCTTTAGGCTACTCAATGATAAGCCATTGACAGTCGTGAATAATTCTGAACTTGCTGAATATAAAACTAGAATAGTAAAATCTGACGAAACCCTCTCTACTAAAGCTATTGAATTTCATAAAAGTACTCATGAACATTCGCGAATACTATTTGAATCATTCAATATAAATACTAATATAAAAAAAGGAAAAATTTTAGAGATAGGAGGATCAAACAGTCAAAATTCTATGACGTTTTTTCCAGAATTTGAATATCTTAATCTTGATATTGATTATAACGAAAATCTACCAACTATTGTTGGTGACATAACTAAACCAATAGATTTACCAAACAACTCTTTTGATATAATTGTATCTCATCAAACTTTCGAGCATATTAATGAACCTTGGAAAGCTGCTCAAGAAATTGTGAGACTTCTAAAGCCAGGTGGTTTTTGTTATATTTCAACTGTTTGGTCTTGGCGATATCATCCTGTTCCTATAGATTACTGGCGTTTTTCTCCAGACTGTCTTGCCTTTTTGTTTAGAGATTTACAAAAGCTGGAATCAAATTTTAATGTTGGACCAAGGCGTTACAATATTCAAGGCTTATGGCCTAATTTGGCGGATGCTGTACCAGTTGATTATCTAGGTGGCTGGAGGGAAAACTGGTTGGTATATTATGCAGGAACTAAACCTCAATAAATAACTAATATGCATAACCACCTTTTACCATTTATTCCTGATGATGAGAAGTTAGACCTACTCGGCAAGCATCCATCTTTTGAAGGATGCAATGTTTATAAGTCCATCAAGTATGAAGTTGGTTTTACTCATCCTTTACCCAAAGCAAATCAGGTAGAAGATTTTTATAGACCTGGGTTCTATGTTAAAGAAGATGACGCAAATGCTATTGAAAACCGATTGAAAATCAGCTTACAAAGAGCTAATGCGCAATTTGAACTAATTGCGCCCTTTATAGATAACTGTTCACACTTGAAAGTCTTAGATGTGGGTTGCTCAGATGGTTCTGTCTTAATTAAGTTTGCTGAAAAAGAATGTGAAGTACTTGGGTATGAAATAGATCAAAGAATGGCTGATTTAGCCAATTCTCGTTTAGGTAAGTTTTTGCAAAATGGAACTGTTAAGAATACTCTTTTTGATATTAATGATACTAACGGATTAGATCAGACATTTGATCTTGTTTGCTCATCTCATATTCTTGAACACCTAACTGACCCCTTATCTTACCTTATTGCTCTTAAAAAAGTTCTCAAAGAAGATGGTATTTTGTTTCTCGAAGTTCCCAACCAGTATGCATTAGGTATAGAGAATTGCATTAATCCCAGTATATTTCCACCCGCAACACACCAAGGGCATTTATTCTTTTTCTCTCCCAATTCAATACGGACATTATTAGAAGCAAGTGGCTTTCAAGTGTTGTTGCTAAAGACTTGCGGACACAATATTAAGGGATTTTTTCCTCCAAATCCAAACACTATTGCTAAAACCAATAGCCTCATCAAGCTTACTAAACGTATCCACAAGAAATTAAAAACAGTTTTATTTAGGAGGAGAATACCTCTTGACAAAGAGGATACATCTATTTTTCAAACATATTGGTCAGGTAAAGAGCAAGGTCAATGGATTCGTATAGTAGCCAAACGTTCAAGCTAAAGCTTTTTTTCTCTATAGTATTTAATAAGGTGGAATAATTGAGTATGAAACCAACAGTTTTTATTCACACAAGTTGCCATGAAATTCTAGCAGCAAATGTTGCTTTATATGCACTTAAGAGAATGTCCTGCCATGCAGATGATTTCGAGACTCGCATTATCAGAATTGAAAGCTTTCCTCATATCTTAAAATATCACGGTTCTAAGTGTATTAGAAATGGCAAGCAGGCTGGGTGGTATAAGGATGTACCTCAATCCTTCTTGCCATTACGATTTATTGTTCCCCAACTGATGCACTATATAGGTAAAGCAGTTGTAATTGATCCAGACATCTTTGCTGTAAATGATATCTATGATCTATTAACTTTTGATATGGCTGGTAAAGCAATTCTCGCAAGGCCAGTTCTTTCTGGAGAAAAAGTCATCAGTCACAACTCAAGTGTGATGCTCCTAGATTGTGAAAAGTTAACCCATTGGAAATGGGAGAATCAAATAGATGAAGTTTTTGCCAAGAAGCGAGACTTGCAAGATTGGATTGGGCTAAATACTGAAGATCCTGAGATAGTGGGTGACTTACCTGAAGAGTGGAATCATTACGACACACTCAATAGTAAAACTAAGCTCTTGCACAATACCACTCAAATTACTCAGCCCTGGAAAACAGGACTTGTGTATCGTCCAGAAAATCTAAATAATACATATAAAGGTTTTAACCTGTCTTTAGGCTGGTTTAAAAAACAGATTAAGCTTTTTTTGAAAGGTTATAAGAAAACATCTTTTTATCGTCAGCACCCAGATTATAACCAGGAACAGTTATTTTTTGCTCTTATTAAAGAGTGTTTAAACAATAGCTTGATAGATTACAATTTCATAGAACAAGAGATTAGAAAATGTCACGTTAGGCCCGATATGATAGAAAAAATCCAGCAAGTAAACTTAGATGTGGATGAAATTAAATCTCGACTCTTAGTAACAGCTTAGAATTTACTCTTTTCCTGAAGTAATTTCATGGAAATTATTGATAATATTTAAAGACTCAATAATGAAAGAAGAAAAAATGGATTTTCAAAATAGCCTTACCGAAAATGGTTTTCTCATAATTAATAATGTTTTTCGAGATGAAGAGATAGCAAATCTCCGAAACTCGGTAACAAATTATATGAATAAATGTGATATAAGTTTTAGTTCTTACGGAGGTAAAACACAACCTAATGCAGCGTGCGTACTTCCAAATTTAGCTTGGATTTTCTATCATCCTAAAGTTCTATCAATTATGAGAGAACTCTTACAAACAGAAAATATCATGTTTACAAGTCACTGTGACGTTCACAGTCGTACTTTAAGTGGTTGGCATAAAGATGATGGCATGATGGTTATGGAAGGTGGTTATTTTGAGAAACCTAGTTATAACCTAGATGATTGTCAAGTTTATAAAATCGCCATCTATCTTCAAGATCACTACTACAACCTCGGAGGATTAAGAGTTCGGAGTAAATCACATCGCCTGTCCACGCTAGACCAAGGTGAAGAGGTGTACTTGAGAACTAAAGCAGGAGATATTGTTATCTTTGATGTTCGGTTAACCCACACAGGGCAAACCGAGGTTATTCCTGTTCCCTGGTTGCTCAAACCGATTGGGCTTCTCACAAGAGTTTTACATAAGCTATTTCGCATACCCTATAGCAAGTTTAATTCTTGGCTTAAAACTTTCTATGACAGCATTGCAGGAGATAGATTGTCTATCTTTTTTACATTTGGATATCCTAATGAATATACCATTAAGTTCGCCCAAAATAATATGCGGCGGCAGCTAGCTCAAGATCCTAAGTCGTCAGTTTATCTTCCAAAAGTACTGCGGCAACAACTTCTCGAAAACGGAGTGCTACTAGCTGAAGACTACTTCTCTGACCTTAAACCGCTTGAAACTATAAAACGTTGAGTTCAATCATTACTATCATCCCAGCCAGAGGTGGTTCTAAAGGCATTCCTGGTAAAAACATTCGCCCCCTGCTAGACAAACCCCTCATTGCCTATTCCATAATAGACTCTCAAGAAGCCCAGCTTGTTAATCGCGTCTACGTAACTACAGATGACGCAGAAATTGCATCTGTATCACGCAGCTATGGCGCAGAAGTAATTCAACGTCCAATAGAACTGGCCACAGATACTGCATCATCCGAATCTGCTCTTATCCATGCTTTAACTGAAATTGAAAAAACAGGTATCAGCCCTGAACTGGTTGTATTTTTACAATGTACATCTCCCTTGCGTACTGGCTCAGACATTGATCGGGCTATCGAGCAATTGCGGTCAGAAAATGCAGATTCCTTACTCTCTGTTTCCCCAACCCATCGCTTTCTTTGGCATCAGGTCAACGGTGTTACTGAGTCTATTAATTATGACTACCGCCAGCGCCAGCGCCGCCAAGATATGAATCCCCAATATATGGAAAATGGTTCAGTTTATATCTTTAAACCTTGGGTATTAAAAGAATTACATAACCGACTGGGGGGTAAAATTTCTATGTTTGTCATGAATGAAGAGCAAAGTCACGAAATAGATTCTTTAGAGGATTTTGAATATGTGGAATTTTTGCTCAATAAGCAGTCAGTATAGAAATTAATTATCAGAAACAATGATTATAGATAAAAATTTATCAAAATATATCGTTTTTGCTGAAGACGATATTATCAACGCGCTGAAAAAAATCAGCGATAATAAAAACCGGATTATCTTTTCAGTTACCGAAGCAGGCGTTTTAGAAGGTGTCCTCACTGATGGAGACTTTCGGCGTTGGTTAGTGCAGCAAGACACCATTAATTTAAATCAACCAGTCTCTAAAATTTCTAATAAAAACTATAAATATATTGATTACACAGAAGACCTGGCAAAAATTAAGGCTGATTTTTCCAAAGAAATTGAATTTATCCCGCTTTTAGATAAAAACCGTCATTTAGTAGCTGTTGCTTGCCGTAAATCCGCAGGTATCCGCATTGGTGATTTTATCATTGATGTCCAATCTCCTACATTTGTAATTGCTGAAATTGGGAATAATCACAATGGTAGTTTAGAACTAGCAAAACAGTTAATTGATGAAGCTATAGCCGCAGGGGCTGACTGTGCAAAATTCCAAATGCGGGATCTCAAATCTCTCTATAGCAACGCCGGCAATGCTAATGATGCCAGTGAGGATTTAGGTTCACAGTACACATTAGATTTACTATCCCGCTTTCAACTGACTTCCAAAGAATTTTTTACGGCCTTTGACTATTGCCATTCCCAAGGAATATTACCTCTGTGTACTCCTTGGGATTTAGAAAGTTTGGCTTTGTTAGAAGAATACGGGATGCAGGCGTATAAAGTTGCATCTGCTGATTTAACAAACCATGACCTTTTAACAGCCTTGGCGAAAACAGGTAAGCCGTTGCTATGTTCCACAGGGATGGCGACAGAGCAAGAAATATCTGAAGCAGTGGCCTTACTCAAGCGATTGGGAGCGATGTATGTGCTACTTCACTGCAACTCAACCTATCCAGCCCCATTTAAGGATGTTAACCTCAATTACATAGAGCGATTAAAGGAAATTGGCGACTGTCCCGTTGGTTACTCTGGACATGAGCGAGGAATTAATGTTGCGATCGCCTCTGTAGCCAAGGGTGCTAAGGTGATTGAAAAACACTTCACCCTAGACAAAACAATGGAAGGCAACGATCACAAAGTTAGCCTGTTACCAGATGAGTTTCGCTTGATGGTGGAGGGGATTCGCCAAGTTGAGCAGTCCCTGGGGGAAAGTGGCGATCGCAAACTCAGCCAGGGTGAGTTAATGAACCGGGAAACATTAGCCAAAAGCTTGGTGATTAATTGCGATTTAGCAGCAGGAGAAATGATTACCGCAGCTATGATTGAGGTAAAAAGCCCAGGTAAAGGTTTGCAGCCAAATCGCAAAACTGAACTGATTGGTAAACAGACAAAACGAAACTTTAAAGCTGGTGATTTCTTTTACCCTAGCGATTTAGAACATGAACAGGTAAAAGCACGAAATTACAACTTTAAACGTCCTTGGGGTTTGCCCGTTCGCTATCATGACTTTCAAGCTCTCCTGGCTAAAACCAATCCTGACCTGCTAGAGTTTCACCTGAGTTACAAAGATTTAGAACAAGATATCCATCAGTTTTTTCAACAGCCTTATGATTTAGATTTAGTAGTTCACGCGCCAGAATTATTTGCTGGTGATCACTTACTGGATCTTTGTTCTCAGAATGAGGCATATCGCCAGCGTTCAATTGCCGAACTCCAGCGAGTCATTGAGATTACACAAAAACTCAAACCTTACTTTAAGCGGTCTGTTCGTCCCTGTATAGTAACTAATGTGGGAGGCTTTACCTTAGATGTGGAAATTGGGCGATCGCAACGAGAGCAACTTTATGAGTTACTAAGTGATAGCCTTTCCCAGCTTGATGCTACAGGTGTTGAAGTCATTCCCCAGACAATGCCGCCATTTCCTTGGCACTTTGGTGGTCAGCGATATCATAACCTTTTCGTTGACCCCCAGGATACAGCCGACTTTTGCCGCAAACATGGCTATCGTGTCTGTTTAGATATATCACATTCCAAGTTAGCGTGTAATCATCATAAATGGTCATTCAAGGAGTTTATTGAGCAAGTCGGGGCTTATGTAGCACATTTACATATTGCTGATTCTGAGGGTTCGGATGGAGAAGGTTTACAGATTGGTGAAGGAGGAATTGACTTTCCGGCTTTAGCAGAAGATTTAAAGAAAACTGCACCCAATGCATCCTTTATCCCTGAAATTTGGCAAGGTCATAAAAATGAAGGTGAGGGTTTTTGGATTGCTTTGGAAAGATTGGAAACCTACTTTGGTCGCTAAAAATTAGCCCTAAACGAAAATTAGAGGTAATCTACATTTAATGAATCGTCTTATTGTTGCGAATGGAACTTGGCAACTAATAGTAGTTATATCTGCTTTATCACAAATTTCTAGTCCTACTTCTTATGTTTGTGATGACTATCTTCTTCTATATGCGCCAGGTTTATCTAATGGTATGAAGAAGGTGATGATGGAAATAGCATCCCTAGCTTGGACATGGCGAAAAATTATTTGGGTAGATGATTTGCTATATAGCAATATTATTACTTATTCAAATTTTGAAATTTTAGAACTATTACAAGCAATTAGAGAAAGGATTGGTATAAATACTTTTCCAGAAATTTGGATAGGTAAATTAACTGATCCAGCAGAAAAGTTAATATTGGAAAGCTTCCCTAATGCACAAATATCAATATATGAAGATGGGTTACATACTTATGCTCCACAAGAAGATTGGCGCTTAAATCACCTTCAATTAATATTTAAACCAGGAATAGCTAAATACAAAATTCAAAAACGGATTCAACAAAATGCTAATATTTCTCATCGACTCAAAAATCATGGTTTATGCCGCCAACATCTTAACCGTCTAACTAGATCATACTTACTATTAAATAGTATTTTACCTGTACCCCAGTATCTTGATTGTAAAATTATAAAAATTAACAATGAATTCGTTTTGTTGACTATTAAAAACATCCGAGCAGGTATGAAAATTGATTTTTCTAAACAAATTACCTCAAAATCTAATAATTACGTTTTAGTAACAGGTCAATGTTTCGCCAGATGGGGATTAATGTCATGGGAGCAAGAACTTAATATGTATTCTAAAATTTTTAATACTATCAAAAAAAAGAATTTAACTCCTCTTTGGAAAGAACATCCTAGAATTAATAAACCTTTCTTCAAAGAACTGGCAACTCAGTTTCAAGAACTCCATCCAATAGAATTTAATTTGCCAATATACTGGCCAATAGAAATATTTATTGAAGAAATCAACTTGGTTGCTTGTGTTTCCGCAACTTCAACATCTCTTTTTTATGTTAGGGATATATTTGGCTTACAGTCATACACAGTATCTCATGAACTATCTGATTTATTTTCGGGAGATTTTGCCTACATGACAGAATTAGTAGTAAAGCATATACCTCACATAAATTTGATGCCTGAAATGTTTAAAGAATCAATAAATATTAGTTGAAATATGTACATTAATTTGAGTGTGATCATATGTTCTTATAACCCTCGTCAGGACTACTTTTTAAGAGTCTTAGAAGCTTTAAAGAATCAAACCTTATCTGTGAATACATGGGAATTACTTTTAATAGATAATGCCAGTGACAAATTACTTGCTTCAGAAATTGATCTGAGTTGGCATCCGCACTCACGCCATATTCGTGAAGATGAACTTGGCTTAACTCCTGCTAGATTAAGATCCATAAAAGAAGCTAAAGCAGCAACTTTAGTGTTTGTAGATGATGATAACGTTTTAGATGATGATTATTTAGAAGTAGTTCTTAAAATTAGTAAAGATTACCCATTCCTTGGTGCTTGGGGTGGACAAATTAGAGCAGAGTTTGAAATTGAACCACCTGAATGGACAAAGCCATATTGGGGAATGCTAGCAATTCGAGAATTCGACCAAGATAAGTGGTCAAATTTACTACATCAGCATGAAACAACACCTTGCGGTGCTGGTCTTTGCATTCGTAAATTTGTAGCTGAAAAGTACGCTGAATTAGTATGTAACCAAAATACTCGCATTAAATTAGATCGTAAGGGCAAGCAACTAACTTCCTGTGGAGATTCTGACTTGGCTTTCACAGCCTGTGATATTGGCTTAGGCACGGGTCAATTTACCTCTCTGAGACTAACTCATCTCATATCGAGTAATCGTTTACAAGAAGATTATTTACTAAAACTGGTGGAAGGTATGGCTTATTCTGTAACAATCTTAAACGCATTTAGGACAATTATCCCTGTTTATCCCTGTCGTAGTCAACGAATATATGAATATTATCTACGCTGGCGCATGGATTCCAGGCGTAAACGCTTTTATGATTCTGAGCAAAAAGGTAAGAAATTAGCAATGCAAGAAATTGCAACCTGGAACATGAAAAATATTCTTTACTGATTAAATCTTGTTTTCGTTTCCATTCACATATTAAGCATAGATATTCTCATCACAAAACAATCAGTCAAAGCACCATAAGCAAAGATGAAAACAAGACTAATGTATATTGGTACACTACCTTGTGAACAAACAGGTGGCGGACCACTTCAAATGTATAGACATTTTATAGAAAGTCAAGATTTTGAATTTGAAGCCATTATTGAACCCTACGCAGAGACAATTGAGTATATTAAAACATATTACCAACCATTTGATAATTTACTAGAAAGAATAAGTAAAACAAGACTATACCCAGATTTTGTGGCACTCAATGTACTGATGGCAGAACATAGAGCCAGTTCGTCACTTTTAGACAAAGTATTAACCTTTAATCCCAAGGCAATAGTAACCATCGCTTACGGAAGCTATGGTTTTGTTGCCTCCAGTGTTGCTCGCCAATTAAAACTTCCTCTCATTACCTTTTTCCATGATTGGTGGCCTGATTTAACACCTTGTCGCAGTTGGAGAAAACAACTTCTAGACTATAGATTTCGTCGCTTGTATCAAGAGAGCAACTTAGCGCTGTGTGTATGTGATTCAATGCGTAATGAACTCGGTTTCCATCGCAATTCAGAAGTACTTTATCCCATCCCCAGTTTTCATTCCCCTGAAGTTTCTGACCCAAAAGGAACATTACAGAAGAAGCCTTTGCGAGTTGTTTATCTAGGCCTATTAGCAAATGATTATGGCCAAGTTGTTCAATCTCTAGTTAAGTTTCTTCAGGATCATCCTCAAGATTGGTTGGATCTGAGGTTATACGGTCTAGCAACAGACTGGTCAGATAATATTTTAGAGTTTGCTCAAAAAAACTCTCTTTACAGGGGTCGAGCAAAGTACGGTCCTGAAGGACAGACTGTGCTTGCCGATGCAGATGCTTATCTCGTGGTTACAAGTTTTAACAAATTACTAAAACGTCGAGTTCAAACAAGTTTTCCAAGCAAAATACTTGAATACAGTGCATACGGTAAACCAATTATTGCTTGGGGTCCAAAAGATTGTTCTGCTGTAAACTTTTTGCAAGAGCATTCTGCTGGATCAATTGTTACCAGCCCAGATCCGGCCGATTTAATTAAGTGCCTATCTCAACTTAACGATGATATAGATTATCAAATTTATCTATCTCAAGCCGCGAAAGAATTGTCAAAATCTCTATTTAACCCTTTAGTAATTCATAATCAACTTCTCAAATCTATAGATCAACTTGTTACTTTTACAGCCCAAACAGAAAAATGTCAACTGTAGAAGCGTGAAGTTTAGCTAAATTATCTATCATATTTTGCCAAGTTATTAAACTGGAGATGATCATGAAAAAATTAATTGTAACCGGCTCCTCCGGTTTAATTGGTTCCGAAGTTTGTGTTTATTTTGCCAATCAAGGCTGGCAGATTCATGGCGTTGATAATAATCAAAGGTCAGTATTCTTTGGTGAACAAGGGGATACTCGTTGGAATCAACAGCGACTGCAATCCACTCTGAAAGGTTTTGTCCATCACGAGCTAGATATCCGCGATCGCCAAGGGGTACTGAATTTAATTGAAAGTCTTCAACCAGATGCAATTGTTCATACCGCAGCACAGCCCAGTCATGACCGCGCAGCAGCCATTCCCTTTGATGATTTTGATACCAATGCTGTTGGGACATTGAACCTACTAGAAGCAGCACGGCAATTTTGCCCCAAATCGCCCTTTGTCCATATGTCCACTAATAAAGTTTATGGCGATCGCCCCAACACAATTAAGCTCAAAGAACTAGATACTCGATGGGATTATGATGACCCCACATATCAAGAGGGAATTCCAGAAACCTTTAGTATTGACCAATCCAAGCATTCTCTATTTGGTGCTTCTAAGGTCGCAGCTGATGTAATGGTGCAAGAATACGGACGCTATTTTAATATGCCAACTTGCTGTTTGCGAGGGGGCTGTTTAACTGGTCCCAATCATTCAGGGGTTGAGTTGCATGGTTTTTTAAGTTATTTAGTCAAATCGAACTTAGAAGGTAGAGAGTATAAAATTTTTGGTTATAAAGGTAAGCAAGTTAGAGATAATATTCATTCCCTAGACGTAGCTAGATTTATTGAAGCGTTTATTGCAGAACCTCGAATAGCAGAAGTGTATAATCTCGGAGGTGGGAAGCAAAATAGCTGCTCAATTTTAGAAGCATTTAAATTAGTACAAAAATATAGTCAAAAAGAAATGAAATATGTCTATGTGTCAGAAAACCGCATAGGAGACCATATTTGCTATTACTCAGATTTAAATAAAATGCGACAACATTACCCCAACTGGGATATTACCATCTCTTTAGAAGAAACTATTGAGCAAATTGTAATGTCTTGGCAACAAAGACTAAATACAAAGACAGACAATTGTTAAGTTTGTAAAGTGTAATTTACTCCTAGCCCACTTCGACTGCGCTCAGTGTCAACTGGCGACTAGAAGTCACGGCTATTTGGACGCGTTGCGGGAGTGCGGTTGGAAAATTGGGTAAATTAAGAGATACCTTAAATCTTATTTTTTTATCTAAAAATAGTTCAAATATCCTCTAATTATCCTCTAATAAGGTATTAATTTTCACCACATTGTTATGCGAATTTTAATTACAGGAATTTGTGGTTTTGTCGGTTCTACCTTAGCCAAAGCATTACAAGAATATTTTCCAGAATATCGAATTTTTGGCATTGATAATCTATCGCGCTCAGGCAGTTGGTTGAATAAATCAACCTTACAGCAACGAGGAATTGAGGTAATTCATGGTGATATTCGTCACAGCAGTGATGTAAATGCTTTACCTCCCGCCGATTGGGTGATTGACGCTGCTGCTAACCCCAGTGTTTTGGCGGGAGTGGATGGTAAAACCAGTAGTTTACAATTGGTGCAACACAATCTCATCGGCACTATTAACCTCCTAGAATATTGCAAACGCCATCAATCTGGGTTTACGCTGCTATCTACGAGCCGAGTCTATTCCATCCCCGGCTTAAGTCAGTTGCAAGTTGCTGAAGCAAATGGAGCATTTTATCCCATTCCTGAGCAAGTTTTTCCAGAAGGGATTTCTCCAGAGGGTGTTACCGAAACCTACTCCACCGCTCCACCAGTATCTTTATATGGCAGCACAAAAGTAGCTTCAGAACATTTGGCACTAGAATATGGCGCAACCTTCAACTTTCCAGTCTGGATTAATCGGTGTGGTGTCATGGCGGGAGCAGGACAATTTGGCCATCCAGGACAAGGGCTTTTTGCTTTTTGGATTCACAGTTTTCGAGAACAGCGACCTTTAAGATATATTGGTTTTGGCGGAAAAGGTTATCAAGTTCGAGATTGTTTACATCCACGGGATTTAATTAATTTGTTAGAAAAACAGTTTCCCGAACCACTAAATACAAATAAACCCAGAGTAGTTAATGTCAGTGGTGGAGTAAATAACAGTATGTCGTTGCACCAGTTAACTCAATGGTGTACAGACAAGTTTGCTAGTAATGAAGTCCTAGAAACCAATACTGAACGAGCTTTTGATATTCCTTGGATGGTATTAGATGCAAGGAAATGTGAAGAAGTTTGGCAGTGGATACCTCAGACAAGTATACATAAAGTATTGCAAGAAATTGCTGAATTTGCTGCCAAACAGGAAGATTGGTGTAACCTCTCAAATAGTTATAATTACGAAAGTTAATGTGTTTGTATATGGCTTATGATATCCTTAAATAATATTACGTAAGTTACTCAATATGAAAAATCAGGAACTTCCTAAAATTGCATACATTGGTTGGACTGAGCCTAGTAATGTGAGTGGTGCAACATTAGTCTTGATGCGTCATCTTTTCGGAGATAATAGATGGAATGTCTTTGTGGTTACAGACAAAACTTTTAAGGGAATAGGAGAAGAAAATAAATGGTTTTCTATAAAACGTTCATGGTTACATAAAAGACTTTCAAGGACTAGATTTCGCAGAATAATTGCCCAATATGAGATGTTATTAGAGCCGTATTTAATCACTTTAAAATTAATTAAGTTGGTGGAATCATTTGAGCCTGATATAATTGTTACTATTCCAGACAATACATTAAGTTGGGTTGCTCAATTAATTGCTAAAAAATTAAATATTCCTCTTGTTTCTAACTTTCAAGATTGGTGGCCAAGGGGGCAATTCTATACACCTTGTGAGGCTCCTTATTTACTAACGCGTAAAATTTTGGAAAATAGATTTAGACAAATCTATAAAGATAGTAAAATCGCTTTTTGTACAAGTGAAGGATTTAGAGATTTTCTTGGTAAGCATAATTGTAATCCAATTCTTTATCCTTGCCCAGGAGAAAAGCCCAGTAAACGCCCCCCGATAAATTATATTCAGACTAATGAACCCATTCGTTTAATTTATGCAGGAACAACTGTTCGATATTATGGTCAAAAAATTTTGTCACTGGCCAGGTTAATTGCCAACAGACAGGATATCACTTTCCATATTTATGGGGGTAAACCAGACTGGTCAAAAGAGGATATAAAATGGGCAGAAGATGCTGGTATTTATCAAGGATTTGTCAAGCATGAAGTAGTGAAACAGCACATTGCCAATGCTCATATAGGTTTGGTTGTTATGACCTCTGCACCAGAGCTTGAAATAATGATGAGAACTAGTTTTACTACAAAGTTTTTAGAATATACACAGCTTGCAAAGCCAGTAATTGTATGGGGACCGACCTACTGTGAACCAGTGAGAATAGTAAAACAGACAATGGCTGGTCTAGCAATTACTCAAGAAGATCCCGATGCTGTGATTTCTAGTCTCTCGAATTTTAGAAATAATGAAACGTTACAAAGTTTTTCTGACAATTCCTGGAAAGCTGCCAATACTATTTTTGATGCCAAGCACATCCAGGATGTTTTTTCATCAAATATTGATCAATTAATTTCTACAAAAAATCTAAGACTAGAAGCATGAAAATAGCTATTAGCATTTGGATGTTCAAGCAAGCAACAGGAGGGCTACAAAGCCATGCTGAACAATTAGCTTATGAACTTTTGAAGCAAGGGCATCAGGTAGTGATTGTAACTAGATTTTCAACTTTCATTCCCGAAGGTCGAGGTTATATGCTAAGTAATGAGGCGGAAGATAAAATATTTCAAGATGGAGTAGAAATACGCCACCTTATTTATCCAGAATTTATTAAACCGATTCAGTTTCTTATAACAACTTTATGCCATAAAAAAATTTTTCTTGGATTTGCTATTTGGCTATATATTCAGCAAGTTAAAGCTACTGCTATCAAAAATTTCTCTGATTGTGAATTGATTCATCATGTTGGACAATCAACTGCCCTTGTGGGTTATGCAGCTGACTATGCCGCCTCTTATCTAAATATTCCGTTTTTGATACAGCCCACAATTCATCCTAACCAAATTGGAGATTCGGCTGAGGAAATTAGATTCTATAAACTTGCAGATAGACTTTTATTTTATACAGAGTTTGAAAGGCAATTCTTTCTCAAAAAATTACAAATAAACATACCTTGCAATGTTGTTGGTAGTGGTGTCCATTATCGAAATGATGGCAATGCCGAACGGTTTCGCAAATTATATGGTATTGAGGGTCCGCTGGTGCTTTTTGTTGGAAGAAAAGAACCAGATAAAGGTTATGATTTAGTTATTTCGGCATGGAAAAAAGCTAGAACGCAGATTTCTAACCTTGTTTTATGCTGCATAGGGCCAGGTTCTGTAAGAAGTCCTAAAATGCCAAATTTATTGGATTTAGAGTATGTAGATAATCAACTGAAAAATGATGCTTTAGCCGCCTGTGATTGTTTGTGTGTTCCCTCTCAAGGAGAGTCATTTGGCATCATCTTTATGGAAGCTGCTCAATATCGAAAGCCTATTATAGCTAGGCGTTTACCTGTTCTAGTTGAGCTTTTGGGTGATCAATCTGCTCTATTTTTGGGATCTGAGATTGATTTTAATCGTGTACAATTAGAAGAAAATGAACTTTCTAAAGGCATTGTAAGTTTACTTTCAAATAAAGAACTAGGTTATCAAATGGGAAAAAATGCTTTTCATGCTTCTCAAAGGTTCACATGGGATAAGATTGTTGCTAATTTTATTTATGCGTATCAAGAAGAACTTTAAATAGATTAAACAGAGGCAATGATCATCTTAATTGTTCTTGGTCTAGAATTGACCCTTGAAAAAAGCGGTCGCAATTTATGGTTAGACTTTGCCCCCAGAGATGAGTTAAATCAGTGGTTAAGTAAGTCGGCGTGAAAAAACCAAACTATGTAAAGATAAATAAATACGTAGAATAGATATACCGAGGTGACTAAGATATGGGCGCTCGTTTAAGGGTATTTCTGACAAGTGAGCAAGATAAAACCCTGTTAAATCTAAGAGTTGCGGATGTACCACAGAAAGTCAAAGACCGAGCAGAGGTCATTAGGTTAAATGCACATGGCTGGTACGTGGAAAAAATAGCCGCTCATTTTAACTGGACTTCACAAACAGTTAGAGAGGTTTTACATAAATGGGACAAGCTTGGTCTACAAGGACTCTGGGAAAAATCTGGTCGAGGAGGAAAACGGAAATACAAGGAGTCAGACATAGTATTTTTGGAGGAATGCCTTAAAAGAGAACCACGCACATACAACAGTGTTCAATTAGCTCAAAAATTAGAAAGCGATAAGCCTTCGGCATAGCTTCGCTTACCGCTCTATTAAACTGAGTCCCGATAGGTTAAGACGGGTACTCAAAAAAAGGGGATAATTTGGAACCGAGCCAGAAAGAGCCACAAAGGAAAACAAGACCCAAAAACCAGACAAATCAAGCAAGCAGACCTAGATATGTTGGAATTATCTGCTGCTGCGGGAGAAATAGACCTGAAATATTTGGATGAATCAGGTTTCTGTATGTGGAGTGAGCCGAGTTATACATATTACCAACGAGGTGAGCAAAAACATTTAGAGCAAACAAAACGCCGTGGACGCAGATTAAGTATTATTGGTCTTCTTCAACCTTTAATCAGCTTTGTTTACGGTTTAGTAATTGGCGGCGTGAATCGCAAATCTTATATCCAAATGATGGAGCATGAAGCCCAAGAGGCGGAAAAATTGGGACGTATAAGAGTAATAGTACAGGATAACGGTCCAATACACCGATGCAAAGAAGTGCAACAGTTATGGTCAAAATGGGAGAGTCAGAATTTATACATTTTCTTTTTACCTAAATATTGCTCTGAGATGAATCCAATTGAATTGGAGTGGCAGCATCTTAAAAAAGATGAGCTATCGGGACAAATGTTTGACGATGAGTTAGACCTTGCTTATGCCGTCATGAATGGAGTAAACGCTAGGGGAGAAAGAAGAAAGCATAGTACAGAACGTATGAAATTTAACAATTCTTGCCTTTGTTAACCTTTCGTTACATAGTTATAAGTTTCCCCGTACAGAACGTATGAAATTTAACAATTCTTGCCTTTGTTAACCTTTCGTTACATAGTTATAAGTTTCCCCGCCGACTTACTTAGCTGCGGCTGATGTATTTTTAGTCACAATGAGTTTTGATCCGGCTTTACGGCGACGTATGGAAACCAATTTTCCTTCTAAATTGACTGAATACGCCCAATTTGGTAAATCTTTAGTCATTTGGAGACCAGATTATTGTTCAGCTATCCGTTGGGGCAGGAAAGGCGATCGCACTGTATGTGTGAATGATGAAAATCCTCTGGTTATGGTATCTGCCTTAGAGGAGTTGAAGAATTCACCAGAACAGCAGAAATGCTATGCTCAACAAGCGAGAATTACGGCGCTAACTGAGTTTAACCCTCATATAATACAGAATCAATTACTAGAAAGAATTGAAAATCTTCTCTGTACTGCACAAAAATGAGTGGTGTTTGGAAAAGTTACAGAAATAATCCTCAACAAAACTAGCCTGCAATTGTCTGGATTGACACAGAATAATCTATGCCGACTATTTCGATCATTACGCCTCTTTATAACAAAGCAGCATATATTTCTGAAACGATTAACTCTGTTCTTTCTCAAACCTATCTTGATTGGGAAATGTTGATAATCGATAATGGTTCAACAGATAATGGTGCAGCGATCGCTAAAGAATTTGAATTAAAAGATAAACGGATTAACCTATTAACAAGTGAGAGGAAAGGACCAGGGGCTGCTCGTAATTATGGCATAAAATTTTCTCAAGGGACATGGATTCAATTTTTAGATGCGGATGATTTATTAGAATCAGATCATTTAGAAAAACAGTTAGAAGTTGCGAATAAAAATTTGGAAGCTGATATTATTTGTGGTTGGTGGCAAGAATTTCAGGATGAAAATAAACCTGTTATAAATCTGAAAAAACCTACAGGAATTGGACAAACTATTCAGGATTTAAGAGATAGTTCCATCGCCTTTGCACCTTGGGCTGTTCATGCTGTTTTAATAAAACGTACAGCTATTTCTCCTGAATATTACTGGCCAGAGGAGTTAGACCAGTTATTAGGGGAAGATATTACCTTTTGGTATAAGTTAGTGAGTAAGTGTCAGGTTGCTTATGGAGAAAATAGAGGGGCATTATACCGAATTCATACGCCTGAATGTCGCAATCAAAATCTAAACCCTGAAAGGTGGTTTAAAGGAGTACACAATGCAATTAAACTAAATCAACAATATTTGGAATCTCATCAGCAATTTTACACATCAGGACAATGTGAAAATTTGATGCGAGTTTATCTTGATATTGCTTTCTTGTCCACTAGCAAACATTCAGTGAGTGTTCAGAATCAAGCTATTTATTTAGCATCTAAATGGTTAGACCAATACTTTGATGTCAGCAATTCTCCTAAGCCATCTATGATTTTACGTAATTTGCTAGGGCTAAAAAATTTTATAAAGATCAAGTTGTTATTTGATTTTTTTAATGTTAAAGTAACAAAATAAAATTTGATATATATCTAGGACTTACGCATTGACAAAAGACATCACCTATACACTCTAGTTCATGCGA
>NZ_CAWUOL010000020.1:0-62717 GCF_963923915.1 Nodularia chucula CCY0103
TGGGAGGTGCGATCGCACCTCTTTTTTTTTACTTGCAATTGGGGATTCAATATAACAAACTGGATCTGTAGTCCCGGCAAAAGTCATCGGAATATCTGCTTCCAAAGCCGTCATTACATAAGATTCAGGTTTACCAAAAACTTGGGTCTAAAGCCCTGTCCTTCTAGGACGGCTTTTCTTTAAGTTGCGGATCGACTCTCTAAGTACGTCGTTTTGGGTGCGACTTGTTTCTGAACAATACTCTACAAGCAGCTTGTATTCATCCTCCGAGCATCGGATAGTTAATTTTTTCATGCCGTCATATTGCCGTTAGACTATGCTATAATACTAGCATGAAGACACTAAAGTTTAAGTTGTACGAACACAAAAGGAATAGACACCTCAAACGGATGATTAACACCGCCGGGGTGATATACAACCATTGTATTGCTCTACATAAACGGTACTACCGGATGTGGGGTAAACACTTAAACTGTGCCAAAATTCAGTCCCATATTGCCAAACTAAGAAAACGTAATTCCTTCTGGCAATCAGTCGGTTCTCAGGCAGTACAAGATATCTGTCAGAGGATAGATAAAGCATACCAATTATTCTTTAAACATAACAAGAAAGGAGCGAGACCGCCAGGGTTTAAGAAAGTCAAAAAATACAAATCATTTACGCTCAAACAAGCTGGTTATAAATTCTTGGGTGGGAATAGAGTCAAGATTGGAAACCGAATATATCAATTTTGCAAATCCAGAGAAATAGAGGGAAAGATTAAAACATTAACCATGAAACGCACTGCACTAGGTGAAATGTTTATGGTTATTGTGGTTGATAATGAATCAGAACCAGAAGTTAAATCAACGACTGGTAAAATAGCGGGATTTGACTTTGGTTTAAAGACTTTTCTCACCTGTTCTGATGGAACTAAAATTGATTCTCCACAGTTCCTAAAAGAATCTCTAAATGCTATCAAGAAAGCTAGTAGACATCATTCCAAAAAGGTAAAAGGTTCCCACAACAGAGAACGAGCTAGAAAGAATTTGGTTCGTAAACACGAAGATGTTTGTCACCGCAGACGTGATTGGTTTTGGAAACTAGCTCACGAACTAACTGACAAGCTTGATGTTTTGTGCTTTGAAACACTCAACCTCAAAGGTATGCAACGTCTTTGGGGAAGAAAGATATCAGACCTAGCTTTTGGTGAGTTCCTACAAATACTAGAATGGGTAGCGAAGAAGAAAAACAAACAGGTGGTTTATATAGACCAGTGGTATCCATCCAGTAAAACTTGTTCTCATTGCGGACATATTTTAGAAAGTCTAGATTTATCTGTTAGACAGTGGCGTTGTCCATCTTGCAATTCCGTGAATGGACGTGATGAAAACGCCGCTAAGAATATTCAAATGGTTGGGGCATCAACCATTGGGTTAGGCGATGTGAGACTGGTTATGCCAGCAATTGCTGTTTGACCCCAGAATCCTCACCCTTCTAGGGTGGGGAGTATGTCAACCAGATGTTTTGCTAACTTGCTAGATAAACTTTTCAGCATCATCTCAACATCAGCTTTTGCAGGTTTAGATACAGAAGTTTGGATTTTAATGAAAGGCATAGTCTTGAGTGCAAAATTTTATTTTTATGTTCTTCAGTTTATCTCATCTAGTCCCCAATCCCCAGTCCCCAGTCCCCAGTCCCTAATCCCTAATAATGAGATGAGCGAAATATATGGCTATGTTCTGGATGATATAAACGAGAGCGTCCTGTAGTTGCAGAAAGTGCTGGACTAATTACATAAAGTGTGGTGCGGATTAAATCTTCTTCATGGGTACACTTGGCCATTTGATTCAGAGGTACAACCAGAATTTTTTCATCCGGCCAGCCGATGCGAAAGCAAATAGCTACGGGCGTATCATCTGGATAATGTTCTAAGAGTTTAGCTTGGGCGTTTTCTATATGACGGGCGCTGAGATAGAGACAAAGACTAGCCTGATGTGCAGCGAGGGTGGCTAATTCTTCCCTGGGGGGAACTTGTGTCCGTCCACTGATGCGGGTGAGGATGATGGTTTGCACCAAACCGGGGACAGTTAATTCTATTTTCAGTTTAGCTGCTGCGGCTTGAAAGGCACTAATACCAGGTATAACCTCAAAAGGGATATTTGCTGCGGCTAACAGTTGCATTTGCTCATGAACAGCGCTGTAAAGACTGGGATCACCAGAGTGGAGACGTACCACAGATTTATGCGATCGCACCCGTGCCACCATCAAAGATATAATCTCCTCTAAAGTCTGATTTGCCGTCGGGATAATTTCCGCATCATCTCGGCATAAATGCAAAATCTCCTCTGGAATTAAAGAATCAGCAAATAAAATAACATCTGCACTAGCCAACAATTTCTGAGCTTTTACCGTCAATAAATCCGGATCTCCAGGGCCAGCACCCACAATATAAACCAGTGAATCCATAAATATAAAATCTGCTATATATAAAATCTCCAAGCAACTCGACAGGGGGTTTTGGATGAATCTTCCGGATTCAGCCTTTATTTCTCGTAGAGATGAATGGTAGATGCACCCTGGTTAAGCCCTAGAGAATACTCTGGGGCATTTTTTCACATTTATAGCACCCCGCATACACGTTAGAACATAAACTGATCGTAAAAGTTAGACACCGAAAGACTTTTACCCCACTCCCCACTCCCCACTCCCCACTCCCCACTCCCCACTCCCCACTATCTGACTCATCTCCTCATTGGCTAATCCGTCTGCGGTGACGCAACAACATCAGGTAAAGGACGCTTCATTAAGTACAGCCAACCTAACCCAGCTAATCCTATAAGAATACCGCTTAAACTCACAACTTGAGCAATGCGAAGCGGCCCCAGCATTAAGCTATCAATGCGAAAACCTTCAATCCACACACGTCCGCAGCTATAAGCCATCAAATAAGTTAAAAATAGCGTCCCCACACGCAAGCGAGGCTTACCAGATAAACTGCGAAAAAATAAAGTGATCAGCAACGCGAAGACAATGAAATTCCACAGGGATTCATACAAAAATGTGGGATGGAAATATTCAAAATTAGCCAAAGCCGGAGGACGGTTTACAGGAGGAATATATAGCTTCCAAGGTAAATCAGTGGGACGGCCAAAAGCCTCTGAGTTAAAGAAATTTCCCCAACGTCCAATTGCTTGTCCTAAAATCAGCGCCGGAGATACTAAATCAGCCAATTGCCAAAAAGATATCTGATTCACCTTAGCAAAAATTAATGCGGCTAAAGTCCCACCAATCATCGCTCCATGAATAGCTATACCTCCTTGCCAAATGGCAATAATTCGCCCTGGCTGCTGGGAATATTCGGACCATTGAAATAAAACATAATACAAGCGCGCTGCTGGAATCGCTCCAATTACCAGCCAAATTGATAAATCACTAATTAATTCTGGGTTGACATTACGGCGCTTGGCCAGATACTGGGAAAGGCTGACACCAATTAACACAGCAGTGGCAATTAACAACCCATACCAACGGAGAGTTATTGGCCCGATCTCCACGATAATTGGCCCTGGAGAGGTGAATTGAAACCCTAAAAGCAAAGTGGAAATATCCAGTACCATGCAAAACTACCTATTTAACTACTTTTTTAGGTGTTACAGCAATTAAAGCAGTTTTTGCTGTCTGTGGTGATTGAGAATTGGAATAACTAATACTGCATACTTAATGCTTTATACTGACAGAAGTAGCTTTGGTGCATTGAAAATTTTGTGATTGCTATTTATCCTGGGAGCTTTGACCCGATCACTTTGGGTCATCTTGATATCATTCAGCGTGGTAGTCGGTTGTTTGACCGGGTGATTGTTGCTGTCTTACGAAATCCCAATAAAACACCACTGTTTACTGTGCAGCAACGATTAGATCAGATTCGTTTGACTACTCAACATCTGTCTAATGTAGAAGTGGACGGTTTTGATGGTCTGACGGTGAACTATGCCCAAAAAAAACAAGCACAGGTTTTGCTAAGGGGTTTACGGGCAATTTCTGACTTTGAAGTAGAGCTGCAAATGGCTCACACGAATAAAACTATTTCCACTCAAATAGAAACAGTTTTTCTTGCCACATCTAACGAGTATAGTTTTTTAAGTAGTAGTGTGGTAAAAGAGATTGCAAGGTTTGGTGGATCTGTTGATCATCTTGTTCCTCAGCAAATTGCCCTAGAAATATACAAATGCTACAATCACACACCTCCAACGGCCAATCCAATCACAACGGAAGCGCTCCCCCCGCTCCAGAGTATGCCAACGGAACCGGAAACGTAGATATTCTCGAAGAACTGAATCGTTTAGAGACATTAATTCTTTACGGTTTTCGTGTACCTCTGACTGGACGCACTCTCATAGATGAAGATAGGCTACTGGAACATCTGGATTTTATTCGGATTTCCTTACCAGCGATTTTTCAGGAAGCAGCTCTGATTGTGCAGCAAAAGCAGGAGGTACTGCTAGAGGCTGAAGAGTATGGACAGAGGGTGATTGAGGCTGCCCAAGCTAAACGGGCGCAAATTTTAAGCGAGAATGATATCATCCGACAGGTAGAACAGGAAGCTGAACAGTTAAGGCGACAAGTTCAGCAGGAATGTGAGGCGATGATGCAAGCAACTCTGGCGGAAATTGATCACAAACGCCGTAGCTGTGAACAAGAGTTGGAGGAATTGCGCCAAAATGCGATCGCTCAAGCTCAAGATATTGAAAATGGCGCTGATGAATACGCTGATAATGTTCTGGAAGGTATCGAACAAGACCTGAAGGATATGTTGCGTATTATTACAAATGGTCGGCAACAATTAAGACATGATATGCCACCACGTCAACATATACCTAAAAAGAAGTAGGTGTTAATTGATAAATATAGCAATTCCCTTTCAAGTGAGGTACCAGCAGTAATCATTAAACGCAGATGGACGCAGATAAACGCAGATAATTTTGTACTTTATTAGACTAGGAAACGCTATAACTGATGTTTAAGTGGAGAAAGCGGTTAGGTTACTAATTAGCCCTGAGCAGGGAGAAGCCTTGACACTCCTTAATTGCAGAGGAAATTACCTTTGACAGTTTGCACCTTGGGGAGTAGCATCGGGATAAAAAGTAACTATGGCCTTTTGTCTCCGCACAAAAACTTTGGGAAAAGTGGTTCCAGTATCCTGATCTCGGACATAAAAGATACAAGCACCCTCAGAATTTCCTTGCAGTTTAAAGATTTGGGTAGCGTCTATAAGCAATTCTTGAGCATTGCTGACATAGCTATAGCCCTTAATCACATCTCTAAATGTAAGGTTTCCTTGTTGTATCACAACTCCCATTGTATAAATTACACCAGGAACCACCTGCTCACGTCTGTGATTATTCGGTAAGCGTCCGCCAATTCCCTGATTTTGTAACTGTAAATATCTCCCATAAAAATGTAAGCCGCCAATATCATTAGCGCTCTTGAGTTCACCACAAAAAATATGTTCAAATCCCCGATTTTTAAACCAAATATCCGTTAAATCTGCCAAAAATTCGCTTTTATTTCTGCGTCCTGGACGGAGTTCGCCGCCGGTAACTGTCTGAAGTTTCTGCAATACATCTGGGTAAGAAGACAATAATTGTTGAAATTGATTGGGGGTAACTCTTGTTCCTATGGAACCGCAGATGTTGAGGACGGCTAAATCAAAGGAATTTAGCACGGGTGGGGCTGGTGTAATGTCTAACTTTTGACCTATGGGGAAACCCACAGGCACAGGGTTGTTGATATTATCGAAAAATGGCAAAAGTTGACTTGCTGGCTGAGACTTTGCTGGTGCGGGATTTTGCATCCCCAAGAAGCAAGCTAGTAATAATACAGTTAATCGACTTCCTAAGCGGTGTATCTTGAGGATATTAAACTTGTGTTTGTCTGGAGTGATGGGTAATTTAACTAAGAAGGGAATCATAAGTTAAGAGTTTATTTTTTTTATACAGTAAATCATGAGAATTATAGAAGAAACCCACACGAGATTAAAACTCCAACACCGACCTATTAATGAATGGGTGTTAGGAGGATGTCTGACAATTGGCGGTTTTGTGGTTCTGATTTATTGCTTATTTTTTAATTTTTCATCTGCGACTCTTAGCTGTCAACGTGTTTCAACCCAGGAAATTAATTGCAATTTACAACGGTCTAGTTTCCTGGGAAGAAGGGAAAGGCTAAGAATTTTTAATATCGATAACGTCTACGTGAAAATGACGAGAAGCAGTAGAAGTAGAAGCTATCGGGTGATTATTCAAACTCCCTTGGGAGATCGTTCTATGGTTCAAAACCAGAGTCGTCAAGACAATGAGCGAGTTGTTCAGGAAATTAATAATTTTTTGCGGTCTAATCAAGGAACTTTATTAGTACAACAAAATCAACGCACTTATTTATTTTTCGTTAATGTATTTACCTTAAGTCTCATGGCTTATGGAGTTTATTTAGCAACTAAACCTGTGAGTAATTGCGCTTTCTATAAAAGCCTGAATCAGTTATTTATTGAGCGGAAAACTTGGAGGAGTCGGACAGTTATTGAGGAACCATTAGAAAATATTTTGCGTGTTGATATTCAAGATAAGCAATTTAAATACCGTAAACTTTATCGAATTGTAATTGTGTTGAAATCCTTGAAAGAAATTCCTCTAAATCCAGAATATACAAATGAAGATAGTGTCCGCAATGCTGTGTTTAAAATCAATTACTTTATGGGAAATGTCCCTGAATAGGAGGGCTGAAGCCCTCACTACAAACTTTGATTAAACTTTTTTTAACCAGCTAAACATGGCGCGGAGGTCTTTACCGACTTCTTCAATGGGATGTTCGGCTTCTTGACGGCGCATGGCTGTGAATCCTGGTTTACCAGCTTGATTTTCTAGGACAAATTCCCGCGCAAATTGCCCAGATTGAATTTCGCTGAGAATTTTCTTCATTTCGGCTTTGGTGTTGGCGTTGACTACGCGGGGTCCACGGGTGTAGTCGCCATACTCGGCTGTGTTAGAGATGCTGTCGCGCATTTCGGCGAGTCCACCTTCTACAACTAAGTCAACAATGAGTTTGACTTCGTGGAGACATTCAAAGTAAGCTAGTTCTGGTTGATAACCAGCTTCTACTAAGGTTTCAAAACCTGCTTTAATTAAGGCGCTTAAACCACCACACAATACTGCTTGTTCACCAAATAGGTCTGTTTCGGTTTCTTCGCGGAATGTGGTTTCGAGTATACCGGCGCGTGTACCACCAATACCTCTAGCGTATGCCATGGCGCGATCGCGTGCCTGACCAGTAGCATTTTGATAAACTGCAAATAGTGCGGGAACACCTTGACCTTGTTCGTAAGTCCGGCGGACTAAATGTCCGGGGCCTTTGGGTGCTACCATGACCACATCTACATCAGCAGGTGGGACAACTTGGGCAAAGTGAATGTTAAAGCCGTGGGCGAAGGCGAGGACGTTACCTGCTTCTAAGTTGGGTTCAATTTCGTTTTTGTAAACTGTCTTTTGGACTTCATCAGGTAATAAAATCATGATGAAATCAGCAGCTTTGGCAGCATCGGCTACAGGCTTGACTGTTAAACCAGCTGCTTCGGCTTTGGCTGCTGACTTACTACCCGGATATAGTCCGACAATTACATTTAAGCCACTATCTTTGAGGTTAAGGGCGTGGGCATGACCTTGGGAACCGTAGCCAATAATGGCAATTGTTTTTCCAGCCAAAAGGTCTAAGTTGGCATCTTCGTCATAATACATCCGGGCCATAGTGCATCTCCTGTCAGCAGCATTGTCATTAATTAGCAGCTTTCGATTGTACCTTAAAAGGGTGAAGAGTGGGGAGTAGGGAGTGGGGAGTGGGTAAAATTATGACGTGGCTTGATCGATTTTTTGCACTTCGGCTTTTGATAGTTTCACATCCACAGCAGTTACTGAGTCTGCGATGCTGGAAACTTTGCTAGCTCCAGGAATGGGTAAAATGCAGGGGGATTTAGCACGCAACCATGCTAAGACGATGCAGTATAATGATACGCTTTTTTCTTGGGCTATTTGGGCGATCGCCTGAATATCTGGCAAGTTAGCATGGCGACGCATTCCCCCAAAGGGACTCCAAGGTAAGAAGGTGATTTTTTCTTGTTCGCAATATTGCAGCACACCATCGGTTTCTGGCTGTCTATGCCAAGGACTGTATTGATTCTGCACTGAGATAATATCCACTACATCTCGTGCTTGTTTAATTTCTTCTACAGAAAAGTTAGAAACTCCCACAAATCGAATTAAACCGGCTTCTTTGGCTGCTTTGGCGGCGCTGAGAGATGCTTCTATGGTGTAATTGGGGTCTGGGGAATGAAATTGCCAAAGATCAATAGGTTTTTCACCTCCTAAAATTTTAAAGCTTTCCTCAATAGTTTGGCGCAAATGTTCTGGGTTGCCGTTACGTCCCCAACTACCATCAGGTCGCATTAAACCGCCTTTGGTAGCAACTATTACTTGACTAGTATCACCTGGATAAGTTTTCAGTGCTTGGTTAATTAGACGTTCATTGTGGTGTTTATCTGATTCATCTTTGCAGTAAGAGTCCGCAGTATCAATAAATGTAATTCCTAAATCCAAAGCCCGATGAATGACGGCAATTGATTGGGATTCCGGGGGGCGATCGTATATTGACATAGGCATTCCACCTAAGCCAATTGCACTCACGTATACATCTGTGTTTCCTAGTTGTTTGGTTTCCATGCTTTTAGTTTTAGTGGTTTCATGACATTAGCTAAACCTGATGTTACATAATTTGCAACAATCTCTAGTTTGAGTTTTCCCACGGCGATACTGAGATTAACTTTATGAATCTCAGAGTGGATGGAATTATGACAATCTCGATAAAATCGTCACAAAAATCTGCTGTGTTGGTGAGTGCTTTACTCGGTGGGGTGATATTTAGTAGTTGTGCTGCTTCCGTGCAGCCATCTTTGGAGTCGGCTTTGTCTTCGAGCGATCGCATGATAACTGGATCAGCACCCCCCATAATGGATCAAATGACCGAGAGTGTAGCTGAACAGCCGGAAACAGAACCAATCACCGAGGGGCGGACGCAACTAATTAAAAAGGCTGCAATGACTGTAATTGTCACCTCAGTTACCGAAAGCGTAAAAACTGTTTCCCAAATTATTAATCAACAACAAGGGGATTTAATCGGGTTAGATGAAATTCAGCCTTCAGGCGACAATTCTCGCCACACCGCATCTATTGTTCTCCGAGTTCCCCAAAACCTGTTAGAGCCTACTATCGAAGAACTAGCTAAATTAGGCACAGTCAGACAACGTAATATTACAGCAGAAGACGTGGGCGATCGCCTAGTAGATTTACAAGCCAGATTAACCAACCTACAAAGAACAGAAGCCAACCTACAAAAAATCATGGATCGAGCAGGTTCCATCAAAGACGTGCTAAGTGTTGCCCAAGAACTGAATAATGTCCGACAATCCATCGAACAAATAGATGCTCAACTCAAAAGCTTAACAAATCAAGTTGCATACTCCACCATCACCCTCAACCTAGAAGCATCTGTATCTAGTAGCAGTCCCCAGTCCAGCGTATCATCCCAAATGCAGGAAACCTGGAACAGTTCCACACACTCACTGCAACAATTTACTTTAGGCTTAGTGAAATTAGGGATTTGGTTAATAGTTTACAGTCCCCTATTGTTGCTTTTAGCCTTTGGTATCTATAGCGGCAACCGTTGGCGACAGGCCCATAGACCCACCTTAGCGAATCCAGAATCAACAAATGCTGATTAGCGCTATCTGTGTTTACCTGGAGTTATATCATGTCCGGTTAATTGGTTACGATTACCACAATCATGTCAACCCTCCCCGCAAGGGCTACGGTGTACACACAAATATCCGCCTAGTACCGCCGTGAAGTCAAAAGTCAAAAGTCAAAAAGCTTATGATATAGGCTTTTCATAGATTTTGAATGGTCTGTTTATTTACGCCGACTTGTACTAGGAACTTTTCCCCTCTGCACCCTGCACCCTGCCCCCCTGCCTCTTCCCACACTCCCCACACTCCCCACACTCCCCACACTCTCCAACTCCCAACTTCCGTTGACTTTGAAGTTTGTACTAGTTAACACGAAACAATAAGGCTAATGAATGCCAAGATCAGAATAAGAAAGCCGAGAGTATTGAAATTAATATGCCAGAAATACACCAATCCATTGCCCAACACTACCACGAACGCACTAAATACGATCCTGAGAGTCTAGCCTCTAAATCTCAGGGGTTAGACTGGGCTAAACAGCCAGTACCCTTTAAAGACTACAAAATTGGCACAAACTTTGACCTCAAACCCTATATCCAAGATACATTAGAGACATTTGCTCATGACCCCGATGCCCAATGGTGGCAAAGACTTTCGCGGTTACTGTTTCGCAGTTATGGACTCACAGCTAGAATGCCTTCAATGGGCAGTGCAGTATACTTAAGGGCTGCACCCAGCGCCGGCGGTTTATATCCGGCAGAAGTTTATTTAGTGTCTCGTGGTACACCCTTATTACCACCAGGATTATATAACTATCAATGTCGCACACATTCCCTGATGCATTATTGGGAAAGTGATGTTTGGCAAACCTTGCAAGAAGCTTGTTTTTGGCATCCAGCCATTGAAAGTACCCAATTGGCAATTATTGTAACCGGGGTTTTTTATCGTTCCGTATGGCGTTATGAAGATAGAGCCTATCGTCGCATATTTTTAGATACAGGGCATCTCCTGGGCAATATAGAACTAGCTGGGGCAATAAATGACTATCGCCCCCATCTGATTGGTGGTTTTGTGGATGAAGCAGTTAACGATCTACTATATATTGATGCGGAACAAGAAGGGGCGCTGGCTGTTCTCGCCCTGGCAGATTTATTAGACATTCAGCAAAATATACCCCTGGGTTGTACCGCTTTACCCTCTGCTAGCGAAACTGATTATCCATCTATTGCTGATGGTGAACTGCTGAGATATTTTCATCTTCGTACCCAAATTCCAGCCAGTGTGACGGGTAAATTGAATTTACCCAAGGTGAAGCCAGAGAAAGTTTTGCAGGATAAATATAATTTTCCTTTTTGTTTGAAAATTTCCACAGCCACTGCACCCATTGACTGGGGAATTAGACTTGCAGATTTGGAAACAACTATGTATAAGCGACGTTCTACCCGCGCTTATAGTGGTGATGATTTAACCTTTGATGAACTGAAAAGTTTGTTAGATTTTACTTATCAACCGCAAAATTATTTAGATCAAACTTTAGATACTTCTCCAGACTACTTTGACCTGAATTTAATTGAAACATTTATTGCAGTTAGTGGGGTTAAAGGTTTGGAGTCTGGCTGTTATTATTATGCTCCTAAAGCCCAAGAATTAAGACAGATTCGGTTTAAGAATTTTCGCCGTGAGTTACATTTTCTGTGCTTGGGGCAAGATTTAGGGAGAGATGCAGCCGCAGTGTTATTCCATACAGCCGATCTTAAATTGGCGATCGCAGAATATGGCGATCGCGTTTACCGTTATTTACATACAGATGCTGGACACTTAGGACAAAGACTAAACCTAGCAGCAACTAAATTAGGTGTTGGGGTCAGTGGTATTGGTGGATTTTTTGATGACCAAGTAAACGAAATACTAGGCATTCCCATTGATGAAGCTGTAATCTATGTGACAACACTGGGAAGACCAAGGTAAGAAGAGACAGGGTGTGGGGAGTGTGGGAAAAGACCTCATCTTGAGTCAGAAAGGGTTTTCTGCCCTAAAAACCGAATTTTACTCTAAATCCAGTTCTCCTCCTCGCTTGAGGGGAGGGGCTAGGGGAGGGGTCTCTTATGGCATAAAAGCATTTCCCGACTTGTTTGTACACGCCTTGAGGCTAGGGGTGGGGTGATTACATCTCAACTGACGACAGACGCAGCAACACAATTTTCCAACTGAGAGATTAGAGTTTCACGATCCAGATTTTGACCAATCAGAACTAACTGAGTTTTCTGTGTACCTTCCCATTGATCATCATCCAAAGTAAACCGCTTACCGCAGAGGTGGAAAATATGACGATTGGGACTGTCTTGAAACCAGATAATTCCCTTGGCGCGGAAAATATTCACTGGTAATTCATTATCTAGAAAATATTGAAACTTTCTGATAGAAAAAGGCTGTTCACTTTGGAATGATATAGAAGTAAAACCATCATTTTCTAAGTGGTGGGAATGATCATGGTGATGGTGATCATGGTCGTGATGGTCATGTTCACAATTTGAGTGATCATGGTCGTGATTATGTTGATCAGCTTGATTAAAATATTTATCTGATGCAAACAAACCCACGCTGAGAATTAAAGGTAGTGGAACGCGCGATCGCTCTGTCCGAATAATTCTAGCATCTTCTTTAATCGCATGAATTTTACCTTCCAAATTCTGCAAATCAGTTTCATTTACTAAATCCGCTTTATTCAGAATAATAATATCACCGTATGCTATTTGACTATAGGCAGCCTCGGAATTAAATAAGTCCAAGCTGTAATTAGCCGCATCAACCACTGTAATAATAGAATCCAGACGGGTTAAATCTCTTAACTCTGTACCCAGAAACGTTAAAGCCACTGGTAAAGGGTCAGCTAATCCCGTAGTTTCTACCACTAAATAATCTAGATTTTCTTGCCGTTCTAAAACTTGGTATACTGCATCTACTAAATCATTATTAATAGTGCAGCAAATACAACCATTACTGAGAGCTATCATATTCTCTTCAGTGGAGACAATTAACTCATTATCAATGCCAATTTCTCCAAATTCATTTACTAATACCGCAGTTTTTAACCCTTGCTGATTAGTGAGAATATGATTTAATAAAGTAGTTTTGCCACTACCTAAAAAACCAGTAATAATCGTGACTGGGATTCCTTGCTTGGGTGCATCCATTCCTACAGATTCAGAAGTAACTAATGATTGCATAAAACTGTGCTTAAATCTCAAGAAGTGATAAAAATTGACTGAGAAAATAGGAAAATATAACTTCTGATTTCCAGAAGTATCAATGATGACTTTAATTTTTTCTTTGGGTTAGCAGTCTTATTGAAATTAGCCAAAGAATTGCGCCGTTAGGCTAAGATTCATTATAGCTGGGGACTGGGGACTGGGAAACAGCTTGTCAAATAGGAGTCCTATAGATGGTTTCACTATTATGAATGGATAATAGAGAGTAATATTTGTCTATTCTATATATTTGGCGAAATTTTACAATAAGCACTCTCCCAATGACCAACAACCAGCGTCAGTCCCTTTCCTTATCTCAACTCCTGCTCATTGTCGCCGTTTTTTTTGTCGTCCTGTTACTGTGGCAATTACGCAGCTTACTATTAACCTTAATGATAGCGGTAGTGTTAGCAGCTGCGATCGCACCATTAGTAAACACCGCCGAAAAATTGCGTCTTCCCCGGTGGTTAGGCGTAATTGTCGTATATATCAGCCTCATATCGGGTTTAATTGGAGCAGGTGTCATCATTGGACCATCGGTTTCTGAGCAAATTCAGCGATTAGCCAGTAGATTACCAGTTTATTTAGATAACTTAGTGATTGCAACAGAAAATTTTGCCTTACGACTGGGAATCACTCAAATCGAGTCTGTAGAAGAATTTTTTGACCTGCAATCTCTAACTAATTGGTTATTTCGTTCTAGCCAACAGTTGCTTGTGCGTTCCTTCGGCTTTACTCGTGGCTTTATTGGTGGCTTAGTCAATCTGATTTTAGCCCTAGTCATGTCTGCCTATATGGTAGCTGGGAGCAAAAATTTAATTAAAGGTTTAGTGAGTTTATTTCCCCAACCTTGGGATGAGCGTTTAGCCGACCAAGTTATCCCCATTTCACGCCGCATGGGGGGATATATTCAAGGACGGGTTTTAGTTTCCGCTATTTTAGGTGTTGTAATCAGCGTGGGTTTACGGTTTTTGGGACTATCAGAATTTGCCTTAGCCCTCGGTGTAATTGCTGGCTTTACTAACTTAATTCCCTTTGTGGGTCCAGTGTTAGGGGCAATTCCTGCCTTAATTGTGGCCATTCCTCAAGGTGGTTTCACCTTTCTTTGGGTATTGCTATTATTTGTGATGATTCAAAATTTAGAAACTTATGTCCTTGACCCCTTGCTAGTCGGTTCTTCCGTCCGTGTGCATCCTTTATACCAACTTTTAGCAGTATTAGGCGGAACCCAAGTGTTAGGGATTATTGGCGCTGTGATTGTTCCCCCTTGGGTGGCTGGTGTGGGCGTACTCGTGGAAAATCTGTATTTACAGCCAAAATTGTTAAATGAAGAAAAATCCGCTATTTACAAATTAGCGTCAACTTTAGATAATCAACCCACATCAGATGTGTAGTTGGAGTGTGGGAAGAGGTAGGGGTGCAGGGTGCAGGGGGGAAAAGTTCCTAGTTCCTACTCCCTACTCCCCAGCTATATTTGACAAATACTTAATTTTCTAGTAAAGATAATAATTTGACTATAAATATGTGGTCTAAACTTACAGAAGCGATCGCCAGTTTTGATATACCTGCTGATTGGATTGGTATTAGAGCGGTTAAGGAAAATGCTTCCACTCGTCATGTCCGGGATGGCGTACCCCAAATCAACGGTAAAACCTCCACAATGGGGGCGATGCTAGAAGTTTTAGTCAATGGTTGTTTAGGTTATGCAGCTACCAACTCCCTAGAATTACCATCATTGCAAGCAGCAGCCCAAGCAGCCTATAAACAAGCCTTAGCCGCTAGCCAATGGCAAATATACTCTTTTAGTGAAAGTCAACGTCCCAAAGTTGTAGGGGAATATAACTCACCATTTTTACAGCCTTTTGATAGCCTCAGCCCTGGGGAAATTAACCATTTACTGGTGCGTATCTGTGAAAGCCTAAAAGTTAATGACAAAATCGTCCAAACCACAGCCAGCGCTAACACCACAGAAACACAGACATGGTTTGTTAGCAGTAACGGTTCGGAAGTTTATCAAAAAATCGTCTCATTGGGAACTCATTATGGGGCGATCGCCCAAGACGGTACAATAGTTCAACAACGTACTAATAATGGATCACACGCCAACTGCTATCAAGGCGGATGGGAACTATTAGACCAAGAGCAATTATCGCTGAGATCGCAACAAATTGGTCAACAAGCCATAGAACTCTTAACAGCCGATGAATGTCCTGACACCCGCACAAATTTAGTCCTAGCACCAGACCAAATGATGCTACAAATACATGAAAGCGTGGGACATCCCCTAGAAATAGACCGGATATTAGGAGATGAACGCAACTACGCCGGCGGTAGCTTCGTGAAAGCCAGCGACTTTGGGAACTTAGAATATGGTTCCCCACTGATGAACATCACCTTTGATCCCACCGTTACAGGAGAATTTGCCAGCTACGGATTTGATGATATCGGGGCAGTAGCGACACGAGAGTATGTCATTAAAGGTGGTGTATTACAAAGAGGTTTAGGCAGCCTAGAAAGCCAAGCTAGAGCCGGGATATCAGGGGTAGCTTGCGCCCGTGCTTGTTCCTGGAATCGTCCCCCCATTGACCGCATGGCGAACTTAAACTTAGAACCAGGAAACGCCACCCTAGAAGAAATGATTAGTAGTATAGAACACGGCGTTTATATGGAATCGAATCGGTCTTGGTCAATAGACGACCGACGTTATAAATTTCAATTTGGTTGTGAATATGCGAAATTAATTGAAAACGGTAAAATCACCAAAACCCTGCGGAACCCCAACTATCGCGCCACCACCCCCCAATTTTGGCATAGCCTCACCCAAATAGGAAACGCCGACAACTGGGAAATATATGGTACACCAATGTGTGGCAAAGGTGAACCCAACCAAGCCATTTCAGTCGGACACGGTTCACCAGTTTGTCTATTTGCAAACGTCGAAGTCTTCGGAGGAGGGTGAATCAGTTATAGCAACGGACATATTGGTTAGGACAACATCATTATGGTTTTAAGGGAACAGGGAACAGGGAACAGGGAACAGGGAATAAAAAATGTCCTAATTACCTTGGCGGTTGCTATATCAGTTAAACAACTTCCCACATTTCCCACACTTCCCACACCCCCCACACTCCCCACACCTCCCACACTCCCCACTCCCCACTCCCCACTCCCCACTCCCCACTCCCCAGTCCCCATTCCCCACTCCCCAGTCCCCATTCCCTACCATGAAACTTGCTGAATTATCTACCTTGGAAATCAGTTTTAATCAACTGATAGAAACCTTACTTACTCAAAAAACAGAAACTGAACAATTCACCGTTAGACTCACCAGCGAACAAAGTCAATTTACCCGATTTAATCACGCGAAAGTCCGCCAAACAGGTCTAGTGGCTGATGGTTCCATCACACTCACCTTAATGGAAAATCAGCGCAGCAGTTTTCGCACCTTTCCTTTTACCGGAAACTGGGATATAGACCAGGAAACCACATCCACAGCATTACTGGAACTGCGGGAAGAATTAACAGTATTACCAATTGACCCCTACTTGGTTTTACCATCAGGGAATAATCGCAGTCGAGAAGTTAATTCTGGCAAATTATTAGCAACAGAATCAGTAGTACCGACTCTATTAGAACTGGTGAGTGACTTAGACTTTACCGGAATGTATGCTGGCGGTGTGGTGATTAAAGCCTATGGTGATTCTCAAGGTCAAAAACACTGGTTTACCACAGATACCTTTACCTTAGATTATTCTCTGTTTGATGCCAATGGACAAGCAGTTAAAGGCATATTTGCTGGGAGTAATTGGGATGAAGCGGCTTATATCGCTAAAATTAACCAAGCTAAAACCCAACTGAAATTACTTTCCCGTCCGGCTAAAGAATTAACCAAAGGACAGTATAAAACTTACTTTGCACCTGCTGCTGTGGCTGATTTATTAGGGATGCTTTCCTGGTCTGCTGTTAGTGAAGCCGATTTACAACAGGGAAACAGTGCTTTAGCCAAGCTATCCCGCCAAGAAAAACAACTTTCGCCCAAATTTAGTTTAAAAGAAAACTTTCAACAGGGATTTGTGCCACGGTTTAATCAATTAGGGGAAATGGTCGCCCCAGAATTACCGATAATTTCCCAAGGTCTTTTAGTCAATACTCTAATTAATTCTCGCACAGCTAAGGAATATGGCAAAATCCCCAACGGTGCGAATAGTTCCGAAACCTTACGCGCGCCAGAAATCACACCAGGAAATTTAGGAGTTGACGAGATTTTGGGGAGTTTAGATACGGGATTATATATATCTAATTTGCATTACTTGAACTGGAGCGATCGCCCCACTGGTAGAATTACAGGTATGACCCGTTATGCTTGCTTTTGGGTAGAAAAGGGTGAAATCATCGCCCCCATCGAAAATTTACGCTTTGATGAAAGTCTCTATCGTTTCTGGGGAGATAACCTAATAGAACTGACCAATTTTCAGGAATTTATCCCCGAAGTGGGAACCTATCAAAGTCGCCAATTAGGAGGTAGTTTAGTTCCGGGGATGTTGGTTAATGACTTCACTTACACTTTGTGATTTGGGGCTAATTTGCGTCAATGGGTAGGTTTGACACTCCTCAGCCTAAAGGCAAATTACTTGTCGCTGGCGATCAATATTTCTCCACTTGCGATGACTACCCTTTTGAGAAATTAATTCAAATCCATAACGCGTCAAAATGCGCTCAAGTTCATCTGCATTCATGCGACGGTTGCGGGTCATCCAACCAAAACCTCCCGCACAATTGTTCCTGATTTTAATTTAATGGGATCTGGTTCAAGATAGAGTGCGATCGCATCACGGATATTTTCTAAAGCTTCTTCCTCGGTTTCTCCAGCCGAAACGCAACCTGGTAATTCTGGACACCAAACAGACCAGTCTCCCGTTTCAGCATCGGCCTCCAGCACAACACGCCATTTCATTACGGTTTCTCCTTTGTCGTCATAATTTAATTTTAGGGTAATTCATGGGAAGTTAGGACGTGGCAGAAGTTTAAAACCGAGTCACAGTAAGTATTTTAATTTTGACTTTTGCTATAACTCCCTACTCCCCAAAACTAAGCCGACATTACCAAACGAGGAAGATGTTGAATCCAAGGGTTTGCTGCTTCTAACTGCGCCGCCAGACTAATTAAAGTCGCTTCAGCCCCAGGTTTGCCAATTAGCTGTACACTTATCGGTAAACTATTACTATCAAAACCTACCGGAAGTGCGATCGCAGGTTGACCCGTAGCATTAGCAACAGGACAAGGTGCAACCCAATTGACAATTTTTTGGAAAGTTTCCTCTGGACTCAAATTAGCCCACTCCCCTACACGGATAGGTGAATGCATATAAACAGGCAATACCAGTACATCTACGGTATCGAAAAACGCCACAACTTGCCTTGCTATGATTTGCATTTGAGCAACAGCCTGGAGATATTCACCCACAGAACCTATGCGAGAAAGTAGTAACTGATTCATCGGTTGTAAAGCTTCAATGGGCATTCCCGCAGCTGCTACCCCACCTTGCCAAACCATTGTAAAGGGTTCAATCAAACCACTGAAATCCGGGCATTTCTCCTCGATACTGTAACCAAATTCTGCTAATAATTTTACTGTTTCCCGCACTCCCTGTTGAGAATTACTATCAGCTTCTCCAAAAGGAGGAATATTTGTACTAAAAGCAATTCGTAAATTACCTAGTTTTTCAGTAGTCTTGGCTAAAAAAGAGGGTTCGGGATTGGGTAGCCAATAAGGATCACCGGTCACATAGCCAGACATCACATCTAACAGCGCTGCTGCATCAGCCACAGTCCGCGCAATTGGTCCATTTGTGGCAATTCCCGCCACCCGATTTCCCACCGGTGCATGAGTGACTCTACCCCTTGATGGTTTGATTCCCACTAAGCCACAGCAAGCCGCCGGACCCCGCACAGAACCGCCACCATCAGAACCTTGGGCTAAAGCTGATAACCCAGCTGCGACTCCGGCTGCTGCGCCTCCACTGGAACCACCGGGAGTGTATGCTAAATTCCAAGGGTTTCTGGCTGGGGGAAATCCTGTAGGTTCAGTGTAAGGATAGGAACCTAATTCAGAAGTGGCGGTTTTACCGAGAATAATTAAACCGGCTTGCTTAATCAGCGTCACTACCCCATCATCATAGTTAGGGACATTTTGTAATAATGCTGGATTACCGTAAGTACAGGGTATCCCAGCCACTGGGTTCAAATCTTTAATAGAAATGGGTACACCAAATAATGGCGGTAATTCTGAGGTGGTTGTCAGGGTTTCTGTTTTGACTTTAGCATCTGCGATCGCCATTTCAGCGCTCACTGCCCAGTAACATCCTAATTGCGGGTTAAATTCCTCAATTCTGTTTAAATATAATTCCACCAACTCTAAAGGCGACACCTCCCGACTCCTAATTAACCGCGCCAATTCTAGTGCTGGGGTAAAAGCCAAATCATTTTTATTCATAAACCAATTAATAGACCATTTGAGATTTTGTGGAAAAATTACCTAGAAATTCTGATTTTTATCTTTTTTCCACTAATCATGTATTATATATATCCTAAGATTTCTCTATTCAAACATACAACGTTTATATACAAAGTGATACTGTGACTCCAGTAGTCAAGCTAATATATGGTTATTTGAATTATTTTCCATAAACTTTCTCGAAGTCCCCAACGGATATTTATGACTAACTTAGAAGAAATTTTTCATCAACTCCCACAAATGGTTCTGAATCTCAAGTTATACCTTGGTAATTCCGACCAAATGACACAACAAGTTACCCTCATAAATAATATCCAGTTGCAACTTAGTCACCTGCAAACAATCATTATTGAAGAACTGAAATTACAGCAAGTTAATAATTATCCAATTCATCCTCTTCCTCCTATTGGTACAATGAAAACTCTGTTTCTCGATCATATTTTTTTACCAGAAACAGATATGGAAGCTAAAACCAAATATATTATAGCTAAATTCGGCAACCCCACCACAGAAATTTCTATTAACGACTTACAAGCAAAAATTAATTATTGGATAGAATGGGCTGATTTTTTGCGTGTCGTTTCCACAGATATTTTAAATCAATCGGAATTAGTCAGTCAACTAAATTCCCATAGTCACCATAGCAATTTATGCGCCCAAGTGCAGCACCTGAGTGAAATCTTAAAAATTGACTTAGCATTAACTAATTCCCAAATTTTACCCCAGCAACTCCAGCAACTCAAAAATGCTGAAGCAGAAGCCTTACAAATAAAAGAAAAACTTACCAATATTATTAATAATATTCATCTCCATCCTAATTTTTTAAATATTCTCACAGGTATATCATCCTTTTGTGGTCAATCGGGTTTAACCTTAGAATGGTTAGATGATGACCAAGAATTAATTATCTCCAGCGATGGTAAATTTCAGGAATTAACAGATATTATCCAGGAATGTCAGAAATTACAAGCAACAGTAGATAATTTAATTATCGAGATTAAAAACTTCACCCAACAGGCTGAAAGATTTCTCAAACATTCACCAAAACCCACCCAAACCAAAGGATTGATTAATTATGAAACCCCACTCATTCCCAAATTTACATTACCTAAAATATTCTATCCAATAATCATCATTACTTCCGGTTTATTAGTCTTAATTTCCACAGGATTAATCATTAGACAAAGAAGCGCATTTATTCCGGGGACTGTATTAACCTCTCGTCAAGAATCCACCGCCGTTACTAACTTTAACTCTGCATTAAAACTGGGGTTAGAAGCCTCTGCATTGGTAGAAAATCCGCCCTATCCTATGATAGTATGGCAAGAAGCCGAAACTAAATGGCTAGAAGCAATTGAGTTATTAGAGAGTGTCCCAGAAGGCTCATCTGTTTACAATCAAGCCAGTCAGAGATTATTTCGCTATCGTCGTAACCGCAGGGCTATCAGTGAAAAAGTAATGATGGAAAGTCAAGCTACAGGAGATTTACAAACTGCTCAAAAATTGGCAACAGAAGCGACATTTTTTGTACAAAATTCACCGCAGTCACTCCAGGCTTTAAATCAAGCTAAGGCAAAATTACAACAAGCTATAGGTTTGTTAGAAAATATTCCTCAAAGTACAACAATTTATCCACAAGCTCAAGAAATCTTACCGATTTATCAAAGTAACTATACAGGTATTAATATATTAATTAAAAGATAATTAAAACTCGGTTTTATTATCCCATGACTTACGGAAAATCGTGAGAAAATGAATCACGTTCGCGTAGCGTTTCCCCTTGGGAGAAGTGAAGAGGGTTTCAGAGATTTCTTGCATGAGTGCTATATCCCTTTATGTCCTCCTAGCAATTATTTGTGAGCCTGCATATAGCATTTCCTATGCTAATAAAGCACAAAATTATCTGCGTTTATCTGCATCCATCGGCGTTTAATTCTACCCCATCCCTAACCCCTTCCTGCAAGGGAGGAGGGGAACTGGATTTATGGTTAAATCTTATTTTTAGGGTGGGAAAATATCTGGGGTTGAGGATGTGTGTAAATGCTAGGAAGTTAGAGAGGGAGGTTACACTTTTGTGCGGTCTGTTAATATTTCATAACCAGTTTCTGTCACCAATACGGTATGCTCAAACTGTGCTGAAAGTGAATTATCCACGGTGACAGCTGTCCATCTATCTGATAAGATTCTAGTATGTTTAGAACCTGCATTCAAAATTGGTTCTATGGCTAAGGTCATTCCTGGACGCAGTTTGACATTGGGCATTTGGCGGGTGCGGAAGTTGAAAACTGAGGGTTCTTCGTGTAAGTTCCGACCCACACCATGTCCGGTAAATTCTTCAACTACACTAAAACCATTGGCGTTTACATGGTCTTCTATTGCTCCTGCTATGTCAAGCAAATAAGCGCCTGCTTTAACTTGTTCAATACCTTTAAAAAGAGCTTCTTCGGCGACGCGAATCAGTTTGGCTGCGTCTGGGGTAACATCACCTACGGCGATAGTAATGCAGGAATCACCATGAAACCCTTGATAATAAGCGCCTGTATCTACTTTTAATACGTCCCCGGTGCGAATGACTTTTTTAGCATTGGGGATTCCATGTACAACTTCATTATTAATACTGGAGCAAATAGAACCGGTGAAGCCGTGATATCCTTTAAAGCTGGGTGTCGCATCCATTTCACGGATACGTTTTTCTGCATAGTTATCTAAGTCTGCTGTGGTCATTCCTGGTTGTACCATCTCAGAGATTTCTTTGAGAACGGTAGCAACAATTTTTCCTGATTCCCGCATGATTTCAATTTCACGGGATGATTTAATTTCAATACCTCGGCGTTGTTTTTTTGCTGGTTTGTCTTGAGTTTTTTGAGAAGAGAGTAAGTTGCTAAGAATGTTCATGGGTGATTAATAATTACTGGCGCTTTGCTGATAGAGTAGGAGTTTTTTAATTCAAACAAAAAACTATATGGCGTTTCTTGTGAAATACAGTCACCCCACCCCTAAACCCCTCTCCGCAAGGTATACGGTGTACTCACAAGTCGGTAAATTCTCGTTTGTGTCATAAAAGACCCCACCCCTAGCCCCTCCCATATCAAAGGTTTATCCTTTTCTTCCCCCCGTTGCGGGGGGATTGAGGGGGGTGCGAGGAGGGGAACCGGATTTACAGTAAAATTCGGTTTTTAGGACTGGAAAACCTTTTTGGATCAGGATATGTGTACACGGTAGCGCAAACGATGAGGGAGCTATGATCTAGTTCATTTGATTAGGAACTGCTATATATATTTAAGTTAACTTATTTTCACCTTGCTCCTACGTCCAATTCTCTAGTTAGCGGATGGTGATTTCACCTGTCATTCCTGCTGCTGTGTGTCCTGGGATGACACAGTGTAAGTGATAGTTTCCTGGCTTGATGGGTAAAAATACCCATTCGGCTTCACCACCGGGTTTAAGTTCTAGTTCATGAATTGCGCCTTTAATTTCTACTTTGCCGGCTTGGACTTTTTGTGTCCAAATACTATCAGCAAAGTCTTTGGCGGTGAAGTAATGTTTGAGTTGACTGGGGTTGTTTAGGCGGAGTAAATAGCGTTTACCGGGTTGAAATTCTAATTGATTGGGTTCAAATTTAAGTTCGTTGGCAGAATTACCTAAGCTAATTATAATTTCTGTGACTGGTTCTTTGAGGGGATTTTCTGTAAGGTTGGCGGCGATCGCCTGACTATGATTTACAAAACTCAAGCAGAGCAATAAACCCACTATAGTAAATCGCTGTAATCCTTGCCGAGGATGATTTGCCTTTTGGTATAATTTTTTAGCAATTTTTTTAAATAACCAAGTCATTTTGATGTTTATATAGTCGTGATCACTAATCTAGTTTAGCTAAACAGCGAATAAATTCTAGGGGTAAGCCATCGGTATCGGCAATAAACGCTACTTCCCAAATGCGATCGCCTATCTGCTGCTGTGTTGGTGCTAAAAGTATTTTTAGGGGTGGTAAATCTGCCACTCCATCTACACGTAACTGTAAATTTGTCAACCAGCTAGGTAAATCTGATGTAATTTCAGTTAAATCAAAAGACAGATGATAATAACCAACATAATGTTCATCGCCGAAAGCATCAGGTGCTGGTTTGGGTTCAGGAATTTGAATTAATTCAATTCTGCCCTGTAAACCTTCCATCCAGCAAGCCAGAGTATAGCCTGTGGTGAACCGTTCACAAATTGTAAATCCTAACTGTTCATAAAAGGCGATCGCCTGATGAATATTAGCCGTCCGAATCGACGCATGGTGCATAATAATTTTGGGGATTGGGGAATGGGGAATGGGGAATGGGTATTGAGTATTGTATCTTTCCCCCAAACTCCCCACACCCTCCCCAGTAACTTACTCAAATAAACGGAAATAAGGATAGCGTACAGGGACACCAGGCTCCTTATCCAAATCAAAATTAATCACATCCCAGCAGGGATCTTCCGCCGCCTCTGGGCTAAAATCCACAGGTAAGCCATATAATCGTGCAGAGGTAGGTTCGGGATCACCAGAACGCCAAGGAGTGCTACGTTCTAGATAGCCACTCATTAATTCCTGATAACGTTTAGCAATAATTACCCGTGTAGCTCGATAACCTTGAGTGTACAGCTTATCCAGTGCCTCGTGGATTTCAAAACGAATCCCATCAGGATGCGTATGCTGTCTATACCACTCATTATTCCAGCGTCGCCAATGACGACCCGACTGTAGATGAACTAACTCTCCAGTTTTAGGATTAGCCTCAAAAGCACCGTGACGCGGACACAAATAGGTATCTGTCAATGTCAACGCTGCAATAGTCTGACGACAGTGGGGACACTGAATATCAGATCCAAATATGGGGTACTGCAAACTGAGATTCATCATGAAGTGCGTATAAACATAGTTTCTTCTTCACCAGCACCAGTGAGTTGGATATTACACTCCGGCTCCTCTATTTTAAGGGCTTGCTCGTTGTTGCAAAGAAACGAAGTTCCAGCGTGAACAATATTCACAGGCATTAGACTCAGATGAGAGAGGTAATACCGTGATATCCTGGTTGTGCAACCAGCCGCAAAGTTTAGAGTTTTTCCAGTTTTCCTGGGTACCATATTCCTATTCTATCGTGTCTACAGCTTCTTACTGGCCATCTCCTGATTTTTCTCAAGCCGCTTTCATCGCCGCCAATGCAGTTGTTATCGGTTCAGTCAACATTCAAGCCGGGGCGAGTATTTGGTATGGTGCAGTAGTCAGGGGAGATGTAGAACGGATTGAAATTGGGGAATGTACAAATATTCAAGATGGGGCAATTTTACATGGTGATCCTGGCTCACCCACAATTTTAGAAGATCATGTCACCGTCGGACATCGGGCTGTAGTCCATTCTGCCTACATTGAGCAAGGGTGCTTAATTGGTATTGGCGCAATTATTTTAGATGGAGTCAGAGTAGGTCGCGGTAGCATCATTGGTGCTGGCGCAGTAGTTACTAAAGATATTCCCCCCCAGTCTTTAGTAGTCGGCGTTCCAGGAAAAGTATCCCGCCAAATTTCAGCACAGGAAGCCGCAGAACTAATCGAACACGCTGAACGTTACAAAAAGTTAGCTTTAGTTCATGCAGGAACCGGAAAGGACATCGGCTTTGATCACCAGAAATAGCGCTAAACATTGTAATATAAGTATATATTGGTCAGGTAAAACCACAAAATAAATTATTCCCTGTTGTGGAATAGATATATTACCCGTCCTTGATGAGTAGCACTGCTAATCATTGACGTATTGGGATCAATTCCTCGGAACATCGGCAAAAAGTCAGATATTTTTTTGCTGATAAGATGGGAAAAAATCACCAAATAGGCTCAAAATAAAAATGAGCGCCGTTGATAAAAGTTTAATTTTCGCTTAAAAAAGGGGTTCTAAAATGGATATCGATTACCGTATTGCTATTGTTGTTGCACCAATTGCTATTGCTGCTAGTTGGGCTGCTTTTAATATTGGCGCTGCTGCTTTAAGACAAGTACAAAACTTTTTGAACAAAGAAGCTTAAACTTCATCAAAATTAACGATAAAATCGGCTGTTTCTTGGACTAAGGACAGTCGGTTTTTTAACTTAACCTGAATTTCTCTGTGGATATCAATTCTTTACTCAAACCCTTTCAGCATTTCGGCGTTAATCTAGGACTATCGCGCATTATTAAACTCCTAGAAAATCTGGGAAACCCTCACCATAAAGTCCCAGTGATTCACGTTGGCGGTACTAATGGTAAAGGTTCTGTTTGTGCTTATCTGTCCTCAATTTTAACTGAGGCTGGTTATCGTAGAGGATGTTATACCTCTCCTCATTTAGTCCATTGGACAGAAAGAATTACCATTAACAATCAACAAATTTCCTCTGAGGAGTTTAGCCAATTAATCTTACGAGTCCAAAAGGCTATTCAACCCGATGATGAGTACCCAACTCAGTTTGAAGTGATTACCGCAGCTGCGTGGTTGTATTTTGCTGAAGCTAAGGTTGATATCGCAGTGATAGAAGTGGGTTTGGGTGGACGTTTAGATGCTACTAATGTTTGTGACCAGCCATTAGTGAGTATAATTACGTCAATTAGCCGGGAACATTGGCAACAATTAGGTCCCACTGTGGCGGATATTGCTAGGGAAAAAGCCGGAATTATTAAACCTGGGTGTCCCGTTGTCGTGGGGAAATTGCCGCCAGATGCTGAGACTGTTGTGCGATCGCGCGCCGCAGAATTACAATCTTTATATATTACGCCTCAACCTGCCCATCAAATTACTCCCGGATGGGCTGAATATAAAACTCTGAAAAATTCCCATATTATTAAATATTCTCTGCCTTTACATGGACAAATTCAATTAAATAATTCCGCTTTGGCTTTAGCTACTGTGGAAATTATGCAAAACTCCGGTTGGAAAATTTCTCAAACAGCCATTGTGAATGGGATGAGTAAAACTCAATGGCCGGGGCGAATGCAATGGGTGAATTGGAACCAGTTTAAACTATTAATTGATGGCGCGCATAACCCAGCTGCTGCCCAGGCGCTGCGAGATTATTTAGATAGTTTGAATCTGGGTAACGTGACTTGGGTGATAGGAATGTTGGCTACTAAAGAGCATGAGGATATTTTTCGGATTTTACTGCGAGGGCATGACCAATTATATCTCGTGCCAGTACCAGATCATAGTTCTGCAAATCCAGTGGAATTAGCGAAACTAGCTAGTGAAATTTGTCCAGAATTATCCCTTTGTCAAACTTATCCAGATTTATCTTCAGCTTTAACAGCAGCTTTTAATCACACCAATAATCAAGTAGTTTTATCTGGTTCCCTTTATTTAATTGGACATTTTTTCACCCTTTTATAAATGGGGATTGGGGACTGGGGATTGGGGATTGGGGATTGGGGACTGGGGATTGGGGATTGGGGATTGGGGACTGGGTATTGGGTATTTGACAATCTTTCCCCCCACACTCCCTACATTTCCCACACTCCCCACACCTTTTTTACACGCGACTATCCCATTCCGCGGCCGCATCTTCCAAGGCTTTGTTTACGGTCTTTTGTCCTAACATTGCTGCTTGCAAGTTTTCATAAATTGCCTTTTGCAGACGTTTAGAATCTCGTAAAGTGGGAGTTAAAACCTCCGCTTGTTGTAATTGATTAGCACTAATTACCCGCGCCTTTTCCACCGTGGAAGCATTATCAGGAACATCTTTAAAGTAACTATCAGCCAGTGCTTGTTTCGTAGATGGTAAAACATTCGCAGTTTTGGCGAAAGTTAACTGATTTTCATCATTTGTCAGAAATAAAGCAAATTTTACCGCCGCATCTGGGTGTTTACTCGTGCGGGGAACAACCACATTCATCACAGCCACATTTTTTTTCCCAGTATCACCTGTAATTTGGGGTGCGATCGCTGAATTTGCCGCAATTTCTGGTGCATTATTAGCTATAGTTCGGAGAAACTCAGGCCCCGAAGCCAAAAAAGCCGTTTGTCCAGATTGGTATAAATCAATAGCGTGGCGGTGTCCTTGAGTTAAAGATTCCCTGGGTAACAATCCTTGGCGATACAAATTTACCCAGTATTCAAAAGCCGCTTTCCCCTCTGGAGAATTAAACGCCGCCTTACCCTCGGTATTTACTAGGGTGACACCCATTTGCACAAATGACTCCAAAACCTCTCCGGAATCTTGCGGTGCAAAAGTCACAAAAAAAGCATATTTTCCCGTCTTATCTTTAATTATCCGCGCCATATCTGCTAATTCTGCGTAAGTGGCTGGTGGTTCAGTTATACCTGCCTGTTTTAATAAATCAATGTTATAAATAGTTAACCGTGTAGTAAGGTACCAGGGAATACCAAAACTCTGATCATTCAGGGTGCTGGCTTTCCAGATATTCGGTAGATAGGAGGAACGTTCCACATCTGAGATTTTTGCATCCAAATCTAACCACGCATTTCGTCCCGCCAGTTGGGAAGCAAAAACTGGATTGAGATTCACAACATCAGGAGGAGTATTTGCTGAAACAGCTGTTAAAATCTTGCTCTCCATTGCTGACCAGGGTATATCCACCCAGTTAACGTTTATACTGGGATTATCAGCTTCAAAATTCGCAATTAGACTTTGGAAATAGTCAGTAAATTGAGGTTGTAGTTGCATCGTCCAAAACTCAATAGTCGCCTCTCCTGAAGTAGATTGTTGTGTATTTGTACTAACATTAGCAGTACTACAACTTACTAGCCAGCTGGTTAATAAGCCGACGAATGCCCAAGCAGCTAGTTGTTTGAATTTTCGCAATTGCATCATCTTAGCAGTATTATTACGCTTGTTCGGGGTGAAAAAGTTATGGAAAATTGTCGAGATTATAGGCTAAATCAGTTACCTAGTCATCAGCGAATCCTATTAGTATAATTTAAATTTTATCTCTAGCAATCTACCGAGCAGAACAGTGGTTAAAAGCTTCAATAATTTGTTGAGCAAGTTTAGTAAAGGGGTAGGGATTGAACTTACTCCAGAACGGGTGAATCTAGTACAGCTACGCAAACAGCGCCAAGGCTTAAAATTAGCATCGTTGTCATCGGTAGCTGTTCCCGAAGGGGTAGTCGTCGATGGTCAAATTATCGACATTTCCACGATGGCAGAACTAATTCAGCAAGCCCTAGCGGAAAGTAAAATTAAAACTTCCCGTGTGGCGACTGGTGTACCAGCAAGAGATTCCATCGTCCGTGTCATCCCAGTACCAGCAGAGTTAGACAACAAAGAATTGCGAGAGATGGTATTAAACCACGAAGCTGGTTTGTATTTACCTTACCCTCGTGAAGAAGCCGACGTAGACTATCAAAAACTGGGTTACTTTGTAGATGATGATGGCATTGAAAAAGTACAGGTGCTGTTAGTTGCTACCCGCAAAGAAGTAACTGATGCTTATCTTAATACTTTTGAACAGGCAGGATTGAAAGTTGATGTTTTAGAAATTAACAGTTTTGCCCTGTTGCGGACAATTCGTGATCAATTACGAGTATTTGGGCTACAAGAGGCGGCGGTATTAGTTGACATAGAGTTTGACAGTACGGAAATAGCGATTGTGATTAATGGCGTACCGCAATTTTCCCGTAGTGTCCCAATTGGTACTTATCAAATGCAAATGGCCTTATCTAGGGCGATGAGTTTACCTACATCACGAGATATGGGATTGTTACAAGGAATGGTGATTCCTGCAACTCCCATTGATGGGGGACAAACTGGAGTGACTGATATCAATCCGAGTATGGCAGCTTTATTGAGAGTTTTAGGAGAACTCACCGATGAGCTACGCCGTTCTATCGAATTTTACCTAAGTCAAAGTGAAAACCTGGAAGTGGCGCAGATTTTCTTAGCTGGTCCGGGGGGCGGACTGCAACAGCTAGATGAGTTTTTTACTCAAAGATTGGGCTTACCAACTACCGCAATTGACCCCATCGGTTCTTTGTCTTTGCAAGTAGATCAGGAAAAGTACCCTGATTTACAACGTTCTGGGTTAGGGATAGTACTTGGTTTAGGAATGCGGGAGGTGTAATAAAATGTACAGTTTAGATGTTAATTTTCTCAAAGATCGGGCAGGTTACGAAGTCACAGAGAAAAAAGCCACCCAGCTACAAATGCCAGCTGGTGATTTAACACCACTGTTTGTGGGATTAGGTGTAGGTCTTGCTATTCCCATATTTTTAGGGGCTGGTTGGTGGTTTCTAGAGGCGAGAAATAATCAATTAACCCAGGACATAGCACAACTAGAAGCAGAAAACAAGAGGTTAGAGGTAGAAATTGGTAATATTAATGCCATTCGGGAGGAGACACAACGAGTTAAAGCTGAAACACAAGGTTTAGTTACAGTGTTTGACCAGATTCGTCCGTGGTCTGCTATGTTACAGGATTTCCGCGATCGCATCCCCTCCAGCGTGCAAATCAACACCATCAGGCAAATTGAACCCACAGCCCCAGGTAGAGGACAAGCATCCACCAATCGGGAGGGGGCCATTGAAGTTACAGGACTTGCTCGTTCTTTCAACGATGTCAATGATTTTGTCCTGACTTTGCAACAGTCTCAATTTTTGCAATCCACTTCAACTAGAATTGCTACAGCGACTCTAGTAGATGCACCATTACCACCCTGGGCAAATCAAAGTGGTGTAGAGGAAATTAAACTACCCCAAGTAGTGCAGTACACAATTCAATCTAACGTCAGTGATATCCCCGCTTCTGACTCAAATTTAATCAGAGAACTAGAGCAAAAAGGGGCAGTGGGATTAGTCAGTAGAATTCGTAATATGCAAAGAATAGGAGTCATTTCAAAATGACAGTTAGTCAAGATTTTAACTTTGGTGATGGCGGCCAGTTCGGTAACGAAGCCCCACCAGCCCCCGTGGTGTTTGGTATTTCCCTAACACCAAAAATGATCGGTATTTTGGTCGGTCTCTTGGGACTTGCTGGCGCAGGTTACATAGCACTTAACCTGATTATGCCAGCATGGGAAACTTATCAGCAACGTCAAGCACAAGTTGATACCTTACAAGGTCAAGTTAACGATAAAAAAGCCAGTATTCAACAAATTGGTCAAGTAAAGGCCGAATTAGAAGCAGCCCAGGAAGAAACCCGCCAGGTGTTGAGTTTATTTGCCAACGAAAGCACCTTAGATACTCTGTTACTAGATATCAATCGTTTAGTTGAATCTGGTAATTCCGCAGTTCCACCTGATGCAGTCAGAGCTAAACTCAAAAGCTTTGTACCTTCCTCTGAACCACCCGAACCCATTAATGATGGCACTTTTGGCCCCACTGTAGATGGCAAACTAAAACGCAGTAGTATTCAGCTAGAAATAGAGGGAACTTTTGAACAAACCCAAGCAATTATGCGGAATATTGAGCGTTTACAGCCATTACTAATAGTTAAAAATTATCAAGCCAGATTGAATCCAGAAGAGACTACAACTTCACGAGATGAAGAGCCAGTAATTCGGGTTGGTCCTGCACCCATTACTACCTCCTTTGAACTCCAGGCATTAATGCCTCTGAATCCAGAGGAAATAGCAGCTAGGGACAAACAGGAGGAAGCAGCAGCAGCAGCAGCAACAACAACTCCGTAATCAGGTTCGGAGTATAGACAACACTACTACTCAAAAATTGTTGGTGAACAGGTGTTTTATATAGTGAGGAATGAACGGTGAAACAGTTTTACGGTAATAGCGCCATATTAGGCGCTGCCGCTTTTGTATTGATCGCAGCGCAACCAGCAGCAGCTCAGATTGCTCAAATCACAGGGGTGAAGCTGAATCCAGCTAATGGCGGAGTAGAGGTAGTTTTGCAAACCTCTTCTGGCTCTCGTCCCCAGGTTTTTACTACACAAAGAGGTAATGCTTTAGTTTCAGATATTATTAACACTCAATTGCGCTTACCCCAAGGTAATAGTTTCCGTCAAGATAACCCATCTGCCGGTATTGCCTCAGTGGAAGTGATGCAACTGGATGCTAATAGTATCCGAGTTATGGTGACTGGCAGTAATAACATCCCCACAAATCAACCTGTAGTCCGTAAGCCCAATGAACTGACCCTAAGTTTTACTCCATCGGCCAGCACAGCCTCAACAGCAACACCCTCGGCTTCTACCTCAGCCCAGGCTAACCCAGAGGTAATGGTTCCTAACCCACAAATCTCCATTGATGGCAGACCAGCCCCAGCAGCTAGTCCCAGCCAACCCCGGAATCAAGCGCCTCCTTTCTTACCCAGAGCCGTGGCTCCACCTGTGGGAGATATCTCAATTTCTGCTACAGATGCCTCTGCCACCACCATTGATTTAGGTACTAACGAACGTGTACCCCGTTTGGTATTGCGGGATGCACCAGTCAGGGAAGTTTTATCATTGCTGGCTCGTGCGGCGGGAATGAATTTGGCTTATGTCGGTGGTGAAGATGATGATCAACAGTTAACTTCTAGAACTCAGGTGAATACTGGTGCTACTCTTGCAGCGCCAATATATCAAAGAATCTCCCTAGATATAGAAAATGAGCCAGTGCAGGATGTGTTTAACTACGTTTTGCGAATGAGTGGTTTAGAAGCTAACCGCAGTGGACGCACCATTTTTGTGGGGACTAAATTGCCTAATTCTACTCGTGATGTAGTGGTACGCAACCTGAGACTTAACCAAGCAGGAGTACCAGAAATTTTAAGAGTTTTAGTTAACTTGGGAGCAGAAAGTGCTTTCACTGCTGAACTCAAAACAACTAGGGTCACTACCGAGGTAATCGGTACAGAAGCCGAAAGAGAAAGAGAATTAAATGAAGATACAGAATTGAGAGCGCAACGAATTACGTTTGTTGACTCAGTTCCCATATTACGGGGTTTACAAGTATCAGGAGATGAGCGAACTAATACTATTACATTAATTGGTCAGCCTAAGTTAGTTGAAATTGCCATGTCTCAAATTGTGCCGCTTGATCTCCGCCGTCGTCAAGTGGCTGTTAACGTCAGAATTATTGATGTTAACCTTTTGAACACCCAAGACCAGAATACAAGTTTTTCCTTTGGTGTTGGTAATAACTTCTTTGTGAATGATGGTGGTGCGGCATCTTTAAACTTTGGTGGTGTTAGACCTCCTACTGGTACAGAAGCGAGAAATAGTGTCACTGATACCCCCATTATTCCCAATCCCATTACAGGAACACCATTTTTGCGGGAAGGGTTTTTCAACCCCATAACTGGCAGACCATCGGCTAGTCCACCTTTAGATCCCAATGGCAACCCTACACAACCGGCGATCACAAACTTTACTCCTGGACAGCCAGGAAGAACAACATTTGAAATTGTCCCAACTGCAATTGATCCGTTGACTGGTGAACCAACAAACTTTAGGTTGATACCTCAAACGACCCCAGGAACACCAGATACCTATGAATTTGGTTTACCTAGCCTATTCCAATTCCCTCAACGTCTCCTAGCTAGTTTGCAAGCTCAAATCACAAATGGTAATGCCAAAATATTGACTGACCCCACCTTAATTGTGCAAGAAGGTCAAACTGCTGACGTGAGATTAACTCAAGAAGTTGTAGCTAATATCTCAAGAGAAATAACTCGTGGTGATGGCACTTCTACAGAAACAATTACAGCAGATAAAGCAAATGTAGGTTTAACTTTAGCTGTGAGAGTTGAGCGAATTGACGATAACGGTTTTGTCTCTCTTTCTGTGTCTCCAAGTGTTTCATCTCCTCAAGCTCCAGCTGACATTAATGTGGGTGGTAGTAGCCAAAGAATATTTTTAGTGTCTACACGTTCCCTAACTTCTGGCAATATCCGTTTGCGAGATGGTCAAACACTGATTCTATCAGGCATCATTCAAGACCAAGACCGAACCAGCGTTTCTAAAATTCCTATTCTGGGTGATCTTCCCTTGCTGGGTTCCCTGTTTAGAAGAACAAATAGAACCAATGAGCGTAATGAGGTCATTGTGTTACTCACACCTCAGATTATGGATGACTCTGAAAACTCCCCTTATGGCTATAACTACACCCCTAGCCCAGAGGTACGGCAAATGCTTGAGCGTCGTGGTTTGAGTACACCCAGACAATAAGAACCTGGAATACCAAAAAATAAATTGTCCTCTGTTGTGGGATAGTTATTGTGTTTTTGTTTGATGATGAAACATAATCAGCAATGAGTAGCTCCCTGACTTCTTGAAGAAGTTGGGGATGTATCCTCTTCAAATATAGCAATCGCCAAGGTAATTAGGACATTCCCTATCCCCTTTTCCCTGTTCCCTGTTCCCTTAAAACCATAATGATGATGTCCTAACCAATATGTCCGTTGCTATAATTTCTGGAATTTGGAATTTTACAATCAGGGCATTTTTTCAGTATTTTTACATTTTTATGTATAATAAGTTCAAAAAAATTACTGAAAAATCACAAAAAATCCTCAAATCCATATAAATTAATGGTTTCATCTATCCACTTCTGGCTACAACACCTTAGAATGATTCATTGAAAAGTCGAGCCGATGGGATGTACAGCCATTTTTTATGTAAATACTCCTAAAGGACGACTTTTATAATTCTCTGTTTGGAGAATTAATCATAGATCCCACAGAATGCGACAGTAGAGAATCTGAAGTAAACATCAAGGAGTTTGATTATGAACAAGGGTGAATTAGTGGATGCTGTGTCGGAAAAAGCTAGTGTTACTAAAAAACAAGCTGATGCTGTGTTGACTGCGGCTTTAGAAACGATTGTTGAGGCTGTTTCTTCTGGCGATAAGGTAACTTTGGTTGGTTTTGGTTCCTTTGAATCACGCGAACGCAAAGCCCGTGAAGGTCGTAACCCCAAAACTAATGAAAAAATGGAAATTCCTGCTACCAGGGTTCCAGCTTTCTCTGCTGGTAAGTTGTTTAGAGAAAAGGTTGCACCCCCAAAAGAACCCAAAGCATAGACCACTTTGTAGGGAACCTCTTATTGATGCGGCAACCAGTTCACGGCGGAAATTTAGTTTGGGCAGCAGCACTAGCTGGCTGTTCACTTGAAGCTATTCTGGATTTTTCTGCCAGCATCAGTCCCTTGGGTCCACCCGAAAGTGCGATCGCAGCTATCTATTCCCAGGTAAGTAATCTTAAACACTATCCTGACCCAGAATATAGTGAACTGAAACTAGCTCTGGGTCGCTTTCACCAATTACCTTATGAGTGGATTCTCCCTGGTAATGGTTCAGCAGAATTACTGACTTTAGCGGGTAAAGAGTTAGGAAAGTTATCCGCTACCACTTTAATTACTCCAGCCTTTGGCGATTATTACCGCACACTGACGGCAGAGAACGCTAAAATCCTGGAGTTTCCCCTTTCTGGGGAGTGGGGAGTGGGGAGTGGGGAGTGGGGAGTGGGGAGTGTGGGGAGAAATTCTCCTTTATCACCGGCAAGTTCTGGTTTATTGCTGAATAATCCTCATAATCCAACTGGGAAGTTATTCTCACGTGAGGAAATATTGCCTTATTTACAGGAATACGCCTTGGTGGTGGTGGATGAGGCGTTTATGGATTTTGTACCCCCCGATGCTGAACAAAGCCTTATAGGGGTGGTGCAGGAATATCCAAATTTAGTAGTATTGCGATCGCTCACCAAATTTTACAGTCTACCAGGACTGAGATTAGGATATGCGATCGCCCATCCTGACCGTCTTTCTTTATGGCAAACATGGCGCGACCCCTGGCCAGTAAATACCCTGGCGGCGGCTGCGGCTATGGCAGCTATTCAAGACCAAGAATTTCAAAAACTCACCTGGAAATGGCTTGCACCAGCAAGAGAACAACTTTTTCAAGGTTTAGCCTCAATTCCTGGTTTACAGCCCCTAGAAAGCGCTGCTAACTTCCTATTAGTGAAATCACAGAGGTCTAGTTTGCAACTCCAGCAAAAATTACTCCAACATCACCAAATTTTAATTCGTGACTGCCTAAGTTTTAAAGAATTAGGCGATCGCTATTTCCGAGTAGCCGTCCGTTCCGATTCCGATAACCAAAGGCTATTAACAGCCTTATCTTCGACTTTGACCAATGACAATTGATTACGACTTAGTAATTATTGGTGGAACTTTAGCCGGACGCTATGCAGCCTTACTTGCAATCCAACAGAAGGCCACCGTGGCTTTGGTAGAATCCCAAATTAACTATGGATTTATTCAACACCAAGTATTTAGCGAAATCGCCCACAGCCTTGATCAACTTAATGATCTAGCTGTTTGGGGAATTAACGCCGCACAACCTCAGACCTCATGGCCAGAAGCTAAACTCTACGGTGACCGCATATTTGCTCATCTTCAAGAACAAAACTCAGCCGCCAACTTAGCCGCATTGGGTGTAGATGTAATTTTCGGCAATGGTCAATTTCAACCCTCCCCCCATTTAGCCTTTACCGTCAATCAACGCCTGCTGAGGGGACGCACCTATCTATTAGCCACTGGTTCCGTGCGCGGGGTTCCCGAAATTGCAGGATTACAGACCACAAGTTATTTAACTTTATCTAATATTTGGCGATCGCTCCAGGGAACAAATTTACCTCAAAATTGGGTAATTATTGGCGGTGTTCCCCAAAGTATTGAAGTCGCCCAAACCTTGGCGCGGTTGGGTTGTCATGTCACCTTAGCCGTGAAATCTGCATCTATTCTCCCCTACGGCGACCCGGAAATAGTCCACCTGTTACAAGCACAGTTAGAAGTTGCTGGTGTCCGTGTCCTCACTAACAAACCAGTTATTCAGGTAAAGGTAATTGAAGACCAAAAGTGGGTACAAGCAGGAGATAAAGCGATCGCAACTGATGAAATTTTAGTCGCCACCCACCAGGAACCAAACGTTGAATTTCTCAATTTGGCAGATGTGGGGGTGAAAAGGCGACAACGTGGCTTAGTTGTCAACGACAAATTACAAACAACTAACCATCGCATTTACGCCTGTGGTGATGTAATTGGTGGTGATAATTTTGCCAATGTTGCCCATGATGAAGCTAAAATTGCTGTAGAAAATGCCCTATTTTTTCCCAGACGCAGGGTAAATTATACCTGCATTCCTTGGTCGATTAATTCTTATCCCCGATTAGCGCAAATTGGTTTTACAGAAGCGCAAGCAAAACGCCAATTTAATACAGATGAAATTTTAGTTATCCGACAATATTATAAATCACTCACAGCCGCTCAAATCCGGGATGAAACCACAGGTATATGTAAATTAATCGTACTTCGCAATGGCGAAATTTTAGGAGCTTCTATATTAGGACAAGAAGCATCGGAGTTAATTAATTTAATTGCTTTAGCAATGGCTGAAAAAATTCCCGTACAAAAATTAGCTAATTTATCTCCTATCTATCCCAGTTTTTCCGAAATTATCGAAAATACAGCCAGAGAATGGAGTCAGCAAAAGTTAAATAGCAATCATCTTTTACAAGATTTTCTCGAAGGTTTCTTTCATTTCCGCCGCAACTGGAACTTGTGAGGAGTAGAAAGACCTGCATCTCTGGTAAATTAGTCAGTTTATGACGATTTCAGAATCAATAACAATGGGGTCATCCTGACAAATGCCATAGGTCTGCGCAAAAAAACCAGGAGGCCAACCTAATTCTTCTGGTGTCTTTTGCAGCTTTGGTATTTCTAGTGGTTGATAGATAACCATGATTTCAACTTCTTTCTCTGTGATTCCCACAGGAATTTCTAAATGTAGAATACCATCTTCACCGACACGCTTTGTTAATTTAATACTGTTCATGACTATTTAACCTTGATTTCTGCCAAACTGGGATGCTCCCCCCTACACCCTACACCCTACTCTACTTTGGTCGCTCACTATTGCGCTTCAGGTTCTTTTCTGTTAACGAGACACTACCAATTCCTTGGAGGATACCACGACCGATTAAACCTAAACCTCGACCAACTATTTTCGTGAGCAGAAACACAATTCCGCTACCAATAATTGATAATAAAGATTGTAAACGAGGTGCGATCGCATCTCGAAATTCTAGAATTAATGTGACTAATAACGGAATACCAGACAACTTTGCTAATTCTTGACTACGGGGAGCATAAATTGCAGTTTGAGCAATTCCACGTGGTGCAAACACAAATAGCTGATAGCTACTTTCAAACATAAATTTTGGTTCATTAAGATACTTATTTAAACGGTATTTCCATGACAATTCATTCCGAAACCTTTCTATGTCTCTGGTGGAAATTAATCTACGATCATAATAATTCTGTTTAATTTCTTCCACATCTGCTAAAGAGTTCAGTAGTGGTTGCACTACACCATTAGCTACTTGAATTAATAAATTTTCTAAAATTATTAATGCTTGAGCTTGAGCTTCTGGGCTACCGGCAGAGTATGACCTGTTATCAATATGTAAGTCTGTCTGGAATACTAAATAAGCAAATAATTGTTCAACCAAGGGAATTTTATTGTAAATATCCACTTGCACAACTCGATAATTTTGCAGCAATAAATTTACCACTTCTATATTTTGCTGACCGACTTGCACTTGATAAAATTTACCAAAAAAATCTGTAATTACTACTTGCCATAAATCATATAATATGCTGTCTTTTAAAGTTTCCAGTTGAGCAATAGTTATTTGTGGGACACGCAGTTCATCCAGTTGTTGAGCTAGTTTTTGCAGAATTAGGTATAGTAACTCCCGTTTTTTATCTTCCCGAAAAATGTCAATTTCTAAGGCTATATCTGTGACGTTTTGTAAAGAAAACTGTAATTTGTTCACACATAATGAGAATAAATCAGATTGCAGCGATCGCGGACTAAGTAAAGGCGGTGTTGATGATTGTTGTGTTAACTCTAATGGCGCAATAGCATTCAGAGAAGGAATTACAAGCTGTGTTTGTGTAACAGCACTGGATTCGTCTTCTTGTCTTTCCTCTGGCGTAACTAATAACCGAGTCACTAACCAACGCGCTGCTAGCAGTTCCCGTCGTCGTCCAGCCAAAACAGCTTGATCTATTAATGGTAATCCAGGGATTTGTAATTGCCCTATCACTTGGGCTAAAGTCGCCTCAATATATCCAATTCCAGAAAAGTACAAATTTTTCCTCACCCTAGCCAGGGGAAGAGGTGGTAATGGGGTGATAGGTTGATGGGAAATTACATCTAAGTTTTGCTTTGGGGGAAACCAGTAATTAGTACCATCGGCTACTGCTTCCATCGCAGCGACTAATTCCGGAATGGGAATACCTTTAGCACAGTAGCCATTCACCCCAGTAGACTGCACAGCTAACAGTAATCCTGGTTCTTGAACAGAACTAAGTAGCAATACTGCTAGTTTCGGGTATTGTTTTTTTAATTGTTGACAGAGTTGTAACCCCTGTTGTTGACTAGAAATAGATCGACCATTGCCTAATTCTAAAAGCACTAAATTAACTTGATGGGCATCTTCTTGAGCCAATTCTGCTAGTATCTGCAAGGCGCTGGTTTCTGTATCCGCTTCTGCTACCACCTGAATATGCGGAAGTGATGACAATGCTGCCCTTAGTCCTAGCCGGAATATGGGGTCTTGGTCGATTAATAATAATTTTAGGGGTCTATTGGTCATGGTATTAAAAATACACAATGACTGTTTATGTACAGTCTCTCATAGTTTTAGGGAATAGGGAATGGGGAATAATTAGATTGTCTGCATTTGATTATTCAGGGTGTATCGTTAAGGAGTATTTGGCACAGAATCTAGTAACCCATTCACAGGTAGCACTAGAATTTTTCCCCTTCTAGCTGAAAGAGGTTTTAAAAGATGAATCTCAGAAATTATTGAGTTTATTGGGGATGGCGATAACCGTAAAAGTTAATACTATATTCAGTAATCCGTACTCCTGTTGTTTGTTCAACATAACAGATTAATTCCTCTGGAAGTTCTATATGAATATCAAGAAGTTGGTTAGTATCAATACAGTTGACGTGACTATGGGAATCACTGATATTACCGTATAAACGCCCGTCACAGCGTTCGATACACTCAATGATACCCTGAGTGGATAGGGCTTCTAAATTTTGATAAACAGATGTGTGACCAATATCTTTACCTTGTTGGCTGAGGCGATCGTAAATTTCTCTAGCGGAAAGATGTTCATTGGCTTGCCACAGCAGTTCTAAAATAAAGCGACGTTGACGGCTAACGCGCATACCCAATAATTGACATCGCTCTAGGGCATCTTCTAAAGAACGAATTGGTTTTGGAGATATAGATTGATTTTGCATAGTTAAGTCAGTTAACTATAAGGGGATTTCCCGGTTCAGTGTTGATTAGTTGTTTTGATCTGTAAGCATATTACTTACTGAGTTATTTTCCCCCTACTGGTGTGGCTGCGAAATTGACTTATGATCTTAAACAAACTCATTACAACTTTAACTTAAAATTATGGAAAATGTCCAACTATAGGCAGGTGTGATGTCTGCAAACTGAGATAAAGAAGCTAAATTTCCTAGTTTAACGGAAAAGCTGGTACTGTAGATTGTCGATCATACTGTTAAGCATATCGAAAATGGGGGCGTAATCAATGACAATGAAGATCACACTGGATACTGAGTACGTTAATAATCTTGATATTTCACCTGCCTTCAAGGTGATTTCGCAACTAGTAGAAGAGGACGCGATCGCATCTCACGAACAGCAACTGAGTTTTGAGATTAACTATACCTTGGAACCAGGAGACCCCCGCGAATTGTCAGAAATTCCAGAGTTGCGGTTGTGGTTTGTGCGTTTGGATGCCAAGTATCCCTGGTTGCCGTTTTTACTAGACTGGAAAGCTGGAGAATTGGCTCGTTACACTGCCATGCTTGTACCCCACCAATTCAGTGCCAAAGAAGGTATTCAATATAACCCTGAAGCATTAGAAATATTTCTGATGCACAAAATTTTTATCTTGGGTGATTGGCTCCAGCAACAAGGTATTCCCAGCCAATCGCGGTTAAAGTCTATGGCGCAAATGCTGGGTTATGACTTAGATGATGCCTTTTTTGAGATATTTCTATAGCAATTGGCTTAAGTGAGGTAAAAGCAGTCATCATTAAACGCAGATGGACGCAGATAAACGCAGATAATTTTGTACTTGATTAGACTAGGAAATGCTATGGCTCCACGAAAATAGGAAAATAGTTCTAACTCACACCTATTGACCATGTATATACATAATGTTCTTGCCTACCAATTTCAACTTTCTGAGTTGTGATCATCATATAGCAACCGCCAAGGACGTTAGGATATAAACTGATCAAGGCTTTTACCCCACTCCCCACTCCCTACTCCCCAGCTATATAGCACCGTTACGGGCAAAAATTTCGATAGCCTCACTTCTGGTCAAATTATTTTCATCTGCCAATTCTGCGAGCTTTTCCCAAGCTGTATCTGTGAGTCGCATTGATCTGAGATGTTTGGGTTCACGACCATAATCCATTTTGAATTTACCCGACGCAGTACGCTTGCGCCTGGGCGATTTCTGAACAGTACCGGAATACTGATTGGTAGGCGGTTTGGGAGTTTGATTACTTGTGAGTAAGTTGATTAGGTGAGTAATCAGGCGATCGCGCTCCATTGGTAACAACTGGTGACTATGTAGCATATCCTGAATAATGGTGAAATGAATTAATGTGCCGATAAAGATACGTGCAGCTACTTCTGGATCTGGTAGTTGCAGTTCTGGATGTTCTGTAAAATATTGACTTAAAAGTTCCAAAGCAGGTTTGTCTACGTTACGCACAAACTCTTGCGCCAGCAATGGAAAACGTCCAGATTCACCGATAATCAGCCTGACTAAATTCAAAACTTCCTGTTCATGGTTAATCCGCTCTAAAATGTTGTTTGCTAGGCGGTGCAACACAAGTTGAGGTTCTCCTTCTAGAAATTGCCTGTCTTCGGGATTAAATATTGCCCGACGGCTTTCTTGGGCTAGTCGTTCAATCAGAGCAATGAATAATCCTTCCTTATCTTGAAAGTAGCTGTAAACAGTGGTTTTGGAGACTCCTGCTGCGGCTGTCACTTTATCCATTGTGGTGGCTGCATAGCCATTGGCTAAAAATTCTTGCATAGCACCAGCGAGAATCGCATCCACTTTTTCTGGTGATAGCAAACGTTCTCCCGGATTACTTTGTGTCAGTTTCTTTTTCATTTTTGGATTTTTGAACTCTTGACATAACTGTAATGTACAGTTTAGTTTAGTGAGATAGCAACTGAACTAAACAGTTTACTTATACGTAAAAGAGGGGGCTTATGCTACCTGATAGCACAGCTAAAGGTTCCGCATTTGTTAAGCCTAGCTTTCGCCAACTGATTATGTTGGTAGTAGCTACAAGTTTGGCGATCGCCGGCACAACCAGTTACAAATTTTGGCAATCACAAGCAACTCAAACCACTCCCACCGAACAGGTGAGCATACCTGAAATTAAAACAGTGACTGCTCTGGGGAGATTAGAACCCCAAGGAAAAGTAATTAAACTTTCCGCACCGACATCTAGTCAAGGTAGTCGGGTAGAACAGCTATTAGTTAAGGAAGGAGATCAGGTAAAAGCTGGTCAGGCGATCGCAATTTTAGATAACCGCGATCGCTTAGAAGCCGCATTACAAGAAGCCGAAGCAGGCGTGAAAATAGCAGAGATAAATTTAGCAAAAATCCAGGAAGGAGCAAAAATAGGCGAAATCCAAGCCCAAAAAGCCGAAATGGGGCGTATCCAAGCACAAACTCTAGGGGATGAAAGGCAGCAAAGAGAAACAGTCACCCGGTTAGAAGTACAGTGGCAAGGAGAGAAAACAGCACAACAAGCCACAATTAACAAGCTAGAAGCAGAACTGAAAAATGCCCAAGTAGAATTTCAACGCCATCAGCAGTTGTACTCAGAAGGAGCAATTTCTCAGTCATTATTTGACACTAAGCGCTTGAGTGTCGATATTATCACCCAGCAGCTGAGTGAAGCCGAAGCCATTCTCAACCGCATTGATGGCACTGGTCGCCAGCAAATTACCGAAGCCAAAACTGTTTTGGCTCGCATTCAAGCAACTGGTAGCCAACAAGCAAATGTCGCATCTGCTACCTTAGACCGCATCGCCGAAGTCCGTCCGGTAGATGTCGCCGGAGCAAAAGCAGAAGTTAACCGGGCTTTAGCAGTGGCAAAACAGGCAAAGGCAAACTTAGCTCAGGCTTATGTAAAATCACCCCAAGATGGTGTCATATTTGATATTCATACGCGCTCAGGCGAAATTGTCTCTAATGACGGCATTATCGAAATTGGGCAAACCAACCAGATGTATGCAGTTGTGGAAATTTATCAAAGTGACGTGAGCAAAATCCAACCTAAACAACGGGTGCGAATATCTAGTAATTCTCTATCAGGTGAATTAGTCGGAACCGTGGATTGGGTAGGCTGGAAAGTGCAACGGCAAGATATTATTAACAGCGATCCTACGGAAAATATTGACTCCAGAGTTGTGGAAGCCCATGTAAAACTTGATGCAGCATCCAGCCAAAAAGCCGCCAAATTTACCAATTTACAAGTCAAGGCGGTGATTGAACTATGAACAAATTAATTACACAACTACAACGGCGAACACCTCTAGGATGGTTACAACTCAGCCATCATAAAAGTCGTTTGTTAGTCGCTATAGCCGGTATTGCCTTTGCAGATGTCCTGATGTTTATGCAGCTTGGCTTTCAGAATGCGCTCTACGACAGCAACACCACCATAAATCGGGCTGTGCTGGCAGATATCATTTTAATCAGTCCGCAAAGCCGGAATATGCAAAATATGTCCACCTTTTCACGACGGCGATTATTGCAGGCTGCTGATGTTTCAGGTGTGCAATCAGCTACAGCCATGTATATCGGTTTAGTAACTTGGAAAAATCCCCAAACACGCCGCAAAACCGCAGTCCAAGCCATTGGTGTCACTCATGAACAGCCTGTTTTAGACTTACCAGAACTAAATGCTCAATTAGACAAGATTAAACTACCTGATTCCTTTATCTTTGACCGTGGAGCCAGAGGTGAATACCAAGAGGTATTTCAACAAATTGACGCAGGTAAAACCGTATCCACAGAAGTAGATAAACGTACCATTACCATTACTGGCGCATTTAAATTAGGCGCATCCTTTGGCGCTGACGGTACATTGATTTCCAACGATGACAATTTTTTAAGATTATTTCCCCGACGACACGTAGGGAGTATCAGCTTGGGCTTAATAGAGATTCAACCAGGCTATGATTCGCAGCAGGTAGCAGCAGCCTTAAAATTACACCTGCAAAATAATCAAGATGTCAAAGTGCTAACACGGGAGGAATTTATCAAATTTGAGGAAGACTACTGGAAAAGTGAAAGCCCCATTGGTTTTATCTTCAGTTTAGGCGTATCTATGGGATTTCTGGTCGGTGTGATTATTGTCTATCAAGTTCTTTCTACTGACGTGAATGCCCATTTAAAAGAATATGCCACCTTCAAAGCAATGGGTTATTCCAATTCATACCTGTTAGGGGTGATTTTTGAAGAGGCAATTATTTTAGCTTTCCTGGGTTTTATTCCCGGATTTGTTGTACCTTTGGGACTTTATCACTTGGCTCGTAATGCCACGAATTTACCGATATATATGACTTTACTCAGGGGAGTAGTTGTATTATTACTAACAATTATTATGTGTACTATTTCTGGAATTATTGCCACTCAGAGATTACAATCTGCTGACCCTGCGGATATGTTTTAGGGAATGGGGAATAGTGTGGGGAGTGGGGAGGAGAAGAGGCAGGGGGGCAGGGTGCAGAGGAGAGAAGAGGCAGGGTGCAGGGTACAGGAGGGAGAAAAGGCAGGGTGCAGAGGGGAGAAGACGGTAATTTCCTAATGACAAATGACCAATGACTAATGTTATCTCTATTGAAAATTTGGATCATTACTTTGGTAGTGGTCAACTGCGTAAGCAGGTTTTATTCAATATCAATCTCACAATTAATGCCGGTGAGATTGTAATTATGACTGGGCCTTCTGGTTCTGGTAAAACGACACTGCTAACTTTAGTGGGAGGCTTGCGTTCTGTCCAGTCTGGGAGTATGCGAGTTTTAGACAGAGAACTTTGTGGTGCTAGTAGCAAACAGTTAACACAGGCGCGGCAAAGTAACGGTTATATCTTTCAAGCGCACAACTTGCATGGTAGTTTAACCGCATTACAAAATGTGCGGATGGGTTTGGAAGTGCAACCGCACATTTCGCCTCAAGAAATGCTCAAGCAATCAGAACAAATGCTAGAAGCAGTGGGTTTGAGAGAGCGACTCCATTACTATCCAGATAGTTTGTCTGGTGGACAAAAACAACGGGTTGCGATCGCACGAGCATTGGTAAGTCAGCCTAAAATTGTCTTAGCAGATGAACCCACCGCCGCACTGGATAAACAATCGGGGCGCGATGTTGTGGAAATTATGCAGAAATTAGCCAAAGAGCAAGGCTGTACAATTTTGCTCGTGACTCACGATAACCGCATTTTAGATATTGCTGACCGGATTATCTATATGGAAGATGGTCATCTGGTGAGAAATGATGTAAATAGTCCCAGTAGTGCTTAATGCTGAGTAGAAGGTTTTTTCTCAGCACTCACCACTGGTTTAGGGGATTTCGAGAACATAAATTACCCCATTTTCATCAGATCATCTCTGCTCCCTGCTCCCCTGCTCCCTGCTCCCCTGCTCCCCTGCTCCCCTGCTCCCTGCTCCCTGCTCCCCTGCCTCTACCTCATGCAAGTCCCTAGCCAGCCCAAATTGTATCCAAAACTGTTTGGGGTGCAATATCTGCCATTTGACCTGTGGGTGATTGAATCGCCAAGAATTTATCACTTTTTGGCAACAACTTCGCTGAATCTGTGGGACCAAATAGAGCGATAGTATAAGTTTGCACTGCTACACTTAAGTGAAGTAGTGGATCATCGGCAGATAACATTAAACTGGCTCCACCAATCATGGCAGCTAATTTGCCAATATTATTAGGAGAAGTCACTTTAATACCTGGAATCCTTTCGAGGAGCGATCGCACTAGTTGCTGATTTTCCGATTCTTGGATAATGACTACAGGCAAATCCGGCTGCTTGTGTTGACATTCCTGAATAACTTGTTGCCAACTTTTCACAGGGTAGAGTTGATCCGCATCTATTTGAGATAGACGAGAACCAGCATTAATCAAGATGTAGCCTGTTTCATTCACCCCCAAGCGTTTTTGTTCATTTTGTGACCACTGAATGTCTGGCTTCAGGATATTCACGGTCAAATCTGGACAAGGGCTGTTAATCCCCAAAGGTTTCAGCAAGTCGTGATAAACTGCCGCTACATACTGGTTTGGTTTGAATGGGACAGGATTAGTGAGAAAAACTGCTCCTTGGCCTTCGTAACCAATGCGGGTGGGGATTCCTGTTAACCACAGGAGCAGACCCATTAACCAACTTTGTCCTAGAGTAATCACGGCATCATACTCTCGATCACGAATCGTGCCGACAAAATTACTCCAATCTGCCAGACTATTACTGTCTTGATAATCAAATGTCAGTACATCATTAACTGACTGGCTCACCTGGTAGGCAGCCTTTGACCGGGGTTCCACAACGACATCTAACTGAGCGTTAGGGTAAGAACGCTTCAGATCATCTAGAGTCGGGAAGAAAAGAATTTGGTCGCCAATTCCACCAGGAACAAGGGCTACTACTCGCATAATATTTATTGACGCGTACTCGCTCCTTATTTTAGGTGAATATAGTCATTAGTTATTGTTCATTGGCGATTGTTCATGGGTTATGTTCTATAAAAATTGTGGGACAGTGGGGTAAATCCCCTCTATTCCTTGTTTCTGGCGCTAAATTATTAATTTCTTGAGGTTTTCTGTGCATTTACTAATTCCATCGGCGGGAGTCGGCAAAAGAATGGGAGGAACCCGTAATAAACTCCTCCTGGAAGTGCGATCGCAACCCATTATGGCTTGGACTCTCAAAGCAGCAGCAGCAGCCAATAGCATCAAGTGGATCGGGATTATTTCTCAACCTTGTGATTGGCCAGATTTCACAGCAATTCTCGCTAACTTAAATATTGATAAACCTGTAGAATTTATTACTGGCGGCTCCACCCGTCAAGAATCAGTTTATAAGGGCTTGCAGGCGCTCCCAGCCACCGCAGAACGCGTATTAATTCACGATGGGGCGAGATGTCTGGCTACACCAGATTTATTCGACTCCTGCGCCCAAGCCATCCGCGAATGTTCTGGTCTAATTGCGGCTGTACCTGTAAAAGATACAATCAAAGTGATTGATGAGCATGGCATAATCCAAAGTACCCCCGACCGACAAAAATTATGGGCAGCCCAAACACCTCAAGGGTTTAATGTGGAGTTATTGAAAAAATGCCATGCTGAGGGTGTGCGTCAGGGTTGGGAAGTAACCGATGATGCAGCTTTATTTGAAAAATGCGGTATTGAAGTCCGAATTGTCCCCGGAGAAGAGACTAACTTAAAAGTTACCACTCCTCAAGATTTGGCGATCGCCGAATTTATACTGGGAGGAAGGGGGCAGTAAGGAGTATTGATTTTTTAAGAATTTCAGGAATAATGACCACAGCAACTAAGATAGAAGCGATTCTGTATTTAAAAGCAAAGCCCTTGTCCTTGAGCGAAATTGCCGAGTATGCTGGGTGCGATCGCGCCACGGCCGAAGAAGGCATTATGGAACTAATGGATAATTATGCTCACCGAGACAGCGCCTTAGAAGTAGTAGAAACCCCCACAGGTTACAGCCTGCAACTGCGTTCTGAGTTTCACGACTTAGTACAAACCCTGATTCCAGTAGAATTAGGACTAGGTGCATTACGGACTTTAGCTGCGATCGCATTACATAACCCCATACTCCAAACCGATTTAATTGAACTGCGTGGTTCAGGAGTCTATCAACACGTACCAGAACTAGTAGAACTGGGTTTTGTGCGGAAACGTCGAGACAACGATTCTCGGTCATATTCCCTACAAATTACCCCAAAATTTCATCAGTATTTCCAAATTGAACAATTGCCCCAAATATTAGCCCCTGACCAGCCAAAAGAACAACTAGAACTGGACTTGAGCATTCCATAAAACCTACTTTCAAACCAATCTCAGAAAAATTTTTGTCCCTGGAAAATTGCTCTATTGTCGATAGAGCTAGAGATTTCCTAAAATAGAATTACAAATAATAGCAGTAGAGAATGCACGACACTTGTACTATGGTTTAGAGTAGAATCAGCAACTAAGCTAAAATTTGCCAATGGTGTTTGACCCTGACTTTTTGAATGACAACTCCGAGGAAAACCCCAATCAGCTTCTGAACGACCATTTTGAGGAAAATCCTAACCAGTTACTCAAATATTTACAGCATCAGCCTCCTGAAGTTCTAGCCCGTGTCGCTCAGTCCGTCAGCCCAGAAATTAAACACATAATTTCGCAAAATGTCCAAGGGCTTGTGGGAATGCTACCCCCAGAAAATTTTAACGTCCAAATTACAACGGATAGAGACAACTTAGCTGGACTTCTGGCATCAGCCATGATGACAGGATACTTCCTCCGCCAAATGGAGCAAAGAATGCAGTTAGAGAACTTGTCCAACAGTTAATACTCAAATCTGGGAAATTCAGGACTTTTGATCGGGATAGGGGGCTGATTCCACCTTCAAGGTTTGAATTTTACCATTGCGGTTAACTTCAATTTCTAGGATATCTCCAACTGTGCTGGATTCCACCAGTTTTTGGACAATAGCTGTAGTTTTTACTGCTTGACCGTTGATTTTTGTAATCACGTCTCCAGGAAGCAGCCCCGACTCCTCAGCTGGTGAGTTTTCTGCAACTCCAGAAATTACAACACCAGTATTTTTCTGGATGTTAAGATTTTTACCCTGATTCAGCTCTCGTCTTTTACTAGGAGATAAATCTGTCATTTCAATTCCTAAAAAAGGATGATTTGCCCGCCCTTTGGTAAATAATTCATTAGCGATCCGCGCCGCAGTTTCAATGGGAATCGCAAACCCCAAACCTTGAGCATCAGCGCGAATAGCAGTGTTAACACCAATAACTTCACCTTGAGCGTTTAACAAAGGACCGCCAGAGTTACCAGGGTTAATAGCTGCATCAGTTTGGATAAAACTAACACGCTTATCTGGGACACCCACTTGAGCGCTAGTGCGACCAGTAGCGCTGATAATGCCGATAGTCACAGTATTATCTAAACCCAAAGGATTACCAATTGCGATCGCCCATTGTCCCGGAATTAAATTTTGCGAATTGCCTAACTTCACCGTAGGCAATTTATTTTCGGGAATTTTCACCACAGCCACATCCGTAATCGGATCAACTCCCACTACCCTACCCTTAAAAGTACGGCCATCCTTCAGCGTCACTTGTACAGTATCTGTATCCGCCACCACGTGGGCATTAGTCAGCACTACACCATCTTCGCTCAAAATAAATCCCGACCCCGTACCCCGCTCAATTCGTTCAGAAGCTATAGGTTGTTCATCCTCCCCAAAAAATCGGCGTAACAAAGGATTTTTAAACACATCTGAAATCGGGTTAGCAACTTTGCGGGTAGCATTAATCCGCACCACTGCTGGACCGACCTTCTGCACAGCTGAAGCAATAAAATTGAGGTTATCACCCCGACTAGCTGCAATAGTTCCCGCCACAGCATCAGGAACAGCCGATTCTGGCGGAAAAGCCTCCGTCACATTTCTTAACTCCTTAAAAGAGGGATTGTCTAAGAAAAGATAATGACTCCCCAAGACACCAGCACCACTACCAATCGCTAGTAAAGATACATAAATAGCTAGTTGCTTTAAAGGTAAATTCATAATGATGACGTTTCAAGAAAGCAGTGGAGTTGCTAATTCTTAAGTGTAATCAAGCTAATGGGAATTGCACAAATTAATTTCAGAGAGGGAGCCAGAATAAATCCCATCATCCGTTTTGCTGGGGGGTGTGGGGAGTGTGGGGGGTGTGGGGAGTGTGGGAGGTGTCTAACTTTTATAATCAGTTTATGTCCTAACGTGTATGCGTAGTGTTTTATATATGAATTTTTCTCATCGTCTACTTTTGCTCTGTAGCCTAGTTGGTACTTTCGGGCTAACATCCACATTTGTCCACTCCCGCCGAGTCGATGCAGCCGACACCTGTCAAACTCCGGCTCTGTCTCGGTTTCAACGGCATCAAGTTCAAAATGGTGAAACTTTGGAGAGCATCGCACAGCGCTACAATCTCACCACCACAACCCTGGTGAATATGAATCCTGCTGTCAGCAACGGTCAAGTAACGGTAGGTAGCGAGTTACAAATTCCTCCCTACAATGGCATAGTTGTAGAAATACCTAGCGGACAAACTTGGCGACAGGTGGCGGAAAAATATCAAGTTCGTGCTGATACACTCTTTGAAATTAATGGCTGTCAACCAGACCCTAGAATTGTGTTTGTTCCGGCGGGAAATGTTTCACCAAACCCTTTAATCAGACAATCTTCCCCACCTACTGATACCCAAGCCATATCAATTTCTGGGTATCCTTTAGAATCAGTGGCAACTGTGCTAATGCCTTATGGCTGGCAGATTCATCCTACTACTGGTGAGGCGTTTTTTCATAGTGGTATGGATTTGTTAGCCCCAGTGGGTAGTTCTGTACAGGCGATCGCTCCAGGAACTATAGTGTTTGCTGAACAGCAGGGAAGTTATGGCCAGTTAGTAATTATCAATCATAGCGGTGGTTTACAAAGCCGTTACGCACATCTGAATGAGATTCAGGTTGCCGTTGGTGAACAGGTTAATCAGGGTGACTTACTGGGAACTGTAGGAACAACTGGAGAACCGACTTTTACTGAGCCACACCTCCATTTTGAAATGCGCTCTAGCTCGGATTTAGGTTGGGTAGCCAAAGATCCTCAAGGTTATTTGCAGGATTGAGGATTTTAACGCAAAGGTACGCTGAGGTGAGCGCAAAGGTACGCTGAGGAGGTTTAAAGAAGGGATGAGATGGGTTGAGTTGATTTGATTATTTGCATTCCGGCTTCTGCAAATTTTTTAAATGCTGTATCGGCTGGTTCTGTGTAGTCTATTATGCCGGGGATGACGACAGGAGATGTGCAATCTTCTAATAAATAAATTTTTTGACTTAGGGTGCTATCTATTTGTTCAATTTCTCTCAGTAAATCATCAATTGTCCAGGCGACGCAGTGGCTTTTTGCCTGACCGGCAATGATTACAGCATCAAATTCTAATAGTTGTTTAATCAGGCGTGTGTTTTTTTGAGCTAGTGGTTGTTGATTAAAATCTGTTAAAACTTCTGGACTTAAAACCGAGTAATTTTCTGTTAAAGGATTATCTCCTTTGATTTCAAATTGGGTCTGAGTTTGACGCGCAATACTATGGAAAAATATCGCCTCTTCTACTGAGGAAACTAAGGCATGACCAATGCCGCCTAACATGGAATGATAAGGCCAGACAGTTAGGGGATATTTCCCGTTTTGGCTGAGTTGTTTCACATAATAGTAAGCGTGTTTTTTTAACAGTTCATAATTACCATTAGTAATATTATCAGCTACTGCTGGGTTAACTTGCCAAATCCCTGTTTCTATATCTGCTGGGGTAATATTAGTTGCGGCTGGTTTGGGATGTTCACCTGCATCGTTTATCCAAAATATTGGATGAAAAATTTGTGTCGCGGTGTGGGTGTCTAATGTGGGAATAATTTTGGTAATTAATCCTAAGTTATGATATATAAACTCACATATTCGCCGATTATCATCAACTGCTCCCGTTCCAGTTTTTCCACCAACAAATAATTCAAATCCAGGGATACAAAAAGTATTCTGCACATCAATTAAAAGTAGACAAATATTAGTTTTATCGTTAGCTGATGGGGAAATATCATGTTTTACTGCCCAGTCTGGTGCTGCTGCGGCTATTTCTTGGTAGGGTACGCGCCAAACTTCGCCAACTTTTTCAGCATCGAAGTGAAGAGGAATCGATAGTTGAGTTTTTTTCCGTGTATTCATAATTTAATTAAAAGCCTGGGACTAATGTAAATACAGATGCGTTAACAAACTCAAATCTTTTGTATCTAATCTGCTGACTGTTGACAAGCTATAATAACTAATACAGATTTTCATCCCATACCTGTATTCAATAGAGTTTATAATTATCAAAGGCAAAAAAGATGGTTCAAAAGATTGCCTTGTTCAATCACAAAGGTGGTGTCAGTAAGACCACAACTACTTTTAACTTAGGTTGGATGCTGGCTTCAAAGGGTAAACGAGTTATCCTTGTAGATACTGATCCTCAATGTAATCTTACTGGTATCGCTCTAAAAGAGGAAACCGAAGACGACGAAGCAAGAATAGAAAACATCTACAAGACACATTCAAATATCAAGACTGCCTTGGCTCCTGCATTTGAGTCACAACCAAGGCCAATTGAAGCTGTAAATTGTATTCCGATAGAAGGTCAAGAGGGTTTATTTTTGTTACCTGGTCATGTGGGCTTTACTGAATACGAAGTAATATTAAGTAAAGCCCAAGAAATTAGTGGTTCAATGCAGAAACTCAAAAACTTACCGGGTGCGATTTCGGATCTCTTGGAAAAAACTGCTAATAAATTTAATGCTGACTACATTTTAATTGACATGAGTCCCAGTTTAGGAGGAATCAATCAGAACTTACTCATGACAAGTGATTTTTTCTTAGTCCCTACAACAACTGATTTTTTCTCGGAAATGGCAATTGATTCTCTTTCTAAAATTTTATCAAAGTGGTGTACTTGGGCAAAAATTGCTAGTACAAACCCTGTATTAAGAGAATCGGCTTATCCTTTTCCAGAATTTAGATTAAAATTTTTAGGAATTATTGTACAAAATTATATTTCTTTTAGAGGTAAAGAAACAGCAGCATTTCAAAAATTCATAGAAAAAATAGAAATGACGGTTAGTAGTAAGTTAAAACCTATTTTGGAACGAAACAATTTGTTATTACCCAATCAAGTTTATACTGAGCAGGGAATCAATAGTAGTTTCACTCTGACAAAAATTTCTAATTTTAACAGTTTAATTGCTCTCTCACATGAACATAGTACACCAGTTTATGCGTTAACACGTCAACAATTAGGATATGGCATATTAGGTGAGCAAAATCAAAATAAACAAGATGAATTTAGAGAAACTTTTTCTGAATTAGCAGATAAAATTATTGCACTATCATCCAGTTATGCAGTCAGCGCTTAACCAATTTCGTATTAGTATTCAGCGTGTTCGGGATCTGATTGCTCTTCATAACTCAGTTAAGACTCAAGCTACTGCTGCTTTGGATATTTCAGACATTTTACGCTCTGCTCTAGTTTTAAGTGTGAGTGCTTTGGATTATTATATCCATGAGGTTGTTACATTGGGTATGCTGGAAATTCATCGAGGAACACGTCCTGAACCAGCAGTTCCAAGAAATTCCACTCAATCATCCTTTTAACGTGTTCAGGTTTCTCTAGGAAGTGCGCGTGAAGATAGAAAAATAGCTATCGATATTGCTTCTTGGATAGAGAGTGAAATACAGCAGAGTTATGGAGATGATTTTTTACAGCAATCTCATCATATATCCCATTTAATTCCAGTTATTTCAAATAGTATTTTGAATCAACTAAATAATACCTCATGGTTAGAAGCAGAAATTAGAGAAAGTTTGAACTCTAAAAGTTTCCAGAAACCAGATAACATAGCTGAAGCAATTAGATATATTTCAACTAAAAAATTATGGGAAGAAGTTGCGAATAAAATGGGCAGTCCCGATAAAGATATTAAGCAACAACTAAAATTAATTGTAGATCGTAGGAATAAAATTGTTCATGAAGCTGATATAGATCCTACTCTTAGCTTAGGTAATCGCTGGGATATCGATGAATCAATGGTTAATGATGCAGTTGATTTCATTGAGCAAGTTGTTGAGAGCATTCATCAAATTTTGTAGACCTGTCCCCTTTTTTTCGATTTTCTTGTCCAAAAATACTCTGAATGTGGCAATCTGAGATCAAGAGACTTTGAATTTGAAATTTTAACCACAGCTAATTTACCTCATTAGGTTATGCAAACCCTGCCAACTCCGACAACCATTGACACCGCCGCAGATCAACCCATGTTTGACACCAAAATTCAGAGGCGTAAAACTCGTCCTGTCAAGGTGGGAAATATCACCATTGGGGGTAACTACCCAGTAGTAGTGCAGTCAATGATTAACGAGGATACTCTGGATATTGATGGTTCCGTAGCAGCAATTCGTCGTTTACACGAAATTGGCTGTGAAATTGTCCGCGTCACAGTACCAAGTATGGCTCACGCTAGAGTGATGGCGGATATTAAGCAAAAATTAATTCAAACTTACCAAGATGTGCCAATTGTCGCCGATGTGCATCACAATGGTATGAAAATTGCCTTGGAAGTCGCCAAGCATATCGAAAAAGTGCGGATAAATCCGGGGTTGTATGTATTTGAGAAACCCAACACCAATAGAAGCGAATATACTAACAGCGAATTTAATGAAATCGGTGACAAAATCCGCGAAACTCTCGCACCTTTAGTAATTTCTTTGCGAGATCAAGGTAAAGCCATGCGAATTGGCGTAAATCATGGTTCCCTCGCCGAAAGAATGCTATTTACCTACGGCGACACTCCACAAGGTATGGTGGAATCCGCTTTGGAATTTATTCGCATTTGTGAATCTTTAGATTTTCATAACTTAGTAATTTCTATGAAAGCCTCACGGGTTCCAGTGATGGTAGCCGCCTATCGCCTCATGGCCAAGCGCATGGATGAACTGGGTATGGATTATCCCTTGCATTTGGGGGTGACAGAAGCTGGTGATGGTGAATATGGACGGATTAAATCCACCGCCGGAATTGCTACATTATTAGCGGATGGTATTGGCGATACAATTCGCGTGTCACTTACAGAAGCACCAGAAAAGGAAATTCCTGTTTGTTACAGCATTCTGCAAGCTTTAGGGTTGCGGAAAACAATGGTGGAGTATGTCGCTTGTCCTTCTTGTGGTCGGACTTTATTCAATTTAGAGGAAGTATTACACAAGGTGCGGGAAGCTACCAAACACTTAACTGGGTTGGATATAGCCGTTATGGGTTGCATTGTTAACGGCCCTGGAGAAATGGCAGATGCTGACTATGGTTATGTTGGTAAAACGCCCGGTTACATTTCTTTATATCGTGGCCGAGAAGAAATTAAAAAAGTCCCAGAAGCCCAAGGGGTGGAAGAATTAATCAACTTGATTAAGGAAGATGGACGCTGGGTAGAACCATAAAGAGGCAGGGGGAGAAGAGACAGGGCGCAGGGCGCAGGGTGCAAGGGGGAGAAAGAGGCAGGGGAAGGGGATAAAATTTCCTAATACCCAATACCCAGTCCCCAATACCCAGTCCCCAGTCCCCAGTCCCCAGTCCCCAATACCCAATACCCAGTCCCCAATACCCAATACCCAGTCCCCAGTCCCCAGTACCCAATTCCCCGGATTGTCAAGTATTTTAATGAAATTATTAACACGTGCTTGGTCTGTACAGTGAAACCCTGTGTTAGATTGGGCATACTGACGATATATTCCTCCCTCTGACGCAGCTGTCATTATGGTGATTACAAAAAGTAGACTTGTTTTGGGTGCTACGGCCGTGACTCTTTCCACAATTGCTGTTACTGGCCTTGGCATTCACTCTCGAGGTCAGGCTTTATTTAAAGCAAGTCCTAAACAATTAGTAGAAGAGGTTTGGCAAATTGTTCAACGCCAATATGTAGACGGTACTTTTAATCAGGTAGATTGGCTGGCTGTGCGGCAGGAGTACGTGGTGGGCAAGTCGTACAGTAGTCAGGAAGATGCCTACAAATCCATCCGGGAAATGCTGACCAAGTTGGAAGACCCCTATACCCGGTTTATGGACCCTGAAGAGTTCAAGAATATGCAAGTGGACACTTCTGGGGAATTGACTGGTATTGGTATTACCATCAGTCAAGATGAAGAAACCAAAAAGATTATGGTGATTGCGCCTATTGATGATACACCTGCATTTAAGGCGGGGATTTTGGCGCGGGATATCATTACTAAAATTAATGGTAAAAGCACTGAGGGGATGGATACTAACCAAGCAGTATCCCTGATTCGTGGTGAGCCAGGAACTAAAATTAACTTGACCATTCAACGGGACGGTCAACCGAGACAGTTTGAAATTATACGCGCCCGCATTGAAATCCATCCTGTTAAGTATTCCACACAGGAAACTCCTGCGGGTAAGGTGGGTTATATTCGCCTGAATCAGTTCAGTGCTAATGCTAGCCGAGAAATGCAAAGCGCTATTAGAGATTTAGAAAGACAACGGGTGGACGGATATATTCTCGATTTACGCCGGAATCCTGGTGGTTTACTTTACTCCAGTGTGGAAATTGCTCGGATGTGGTTGGATAGAGGCACAATTGTTTCTACTATTGACCGCAAGGGTGAACAAGAGCGAGAGGTGGCTAGGGGACGTGCTTTGACTAATAAACCTCTGGTGGTTTTAGTTGATGAAGGTTCCGCTAGCGCTAGTGAAATTGTCTCAGGGGCTTTGCAGGATAATAAACGCGCGGTTCTGGTGGGGAATAAAACTTTTGGTAAAGGTTTAGTGCAGTCGGTACGTCCTTTGGAAGATGGTTCAGGTTTAGCGGTGACTATTGCTAAGTATCACACTCCCAATGGTAGAGATATTAATAAACAAGGTGTGGAACCGGATGTGAAGGTGGAGTTGTCGGAAGAACAGCTTCAGGAATTGTGGCTGAACCAACGGGAAAAACTGGCTACTTTAGCAGATCCTCAATTTGCCAAAGCTGTGGAAGTTTTGGGTCAGGAAATTGCTTCTAGGGGTATAACGACTTCTGAGAAAAAATAAATTTTTAGTCGATGCTAAAGGGGTTTCAGGATTTACGCCCCTTCCCTTCTGGGGTTTTTTAGAAATAAATCAGACATCGACCAAATTTAAATATGCTTTTGGCAAAACCTTTGTAGAGACGTTCCCTGGAACGTCTTTATATTTTTTGTGCCAGATGTCTATTCTGTCCTCCTGATTACGCTAAAGTTGCAAATAAGTGTGCATCTGGGAGGAAATATTTGTGAAAGCAGTTGTGATGACAGCAGCCGGTAGCCCTGAAGTTTTAGAGTTACGGGAAGTACCAACGCCGACTCTACCTGTAGGAAATACGCAACTTTTGGTGCGCTTAGTAGCGGCTGGGGTTAACCCTATTGATACGAAACTGCGTCAGCGCGGGACTTTTTACCCTGAAGAAATGCTGGCAATTTTAGGCTGTGATGGTGCTGGGGTGGTTGAGGCGGTGGGTGCTGGGGTTGAGCGTTTCCGTGTGGGTGATGAGGTGTATTTTTGCTATGGTGGTTTGGGCGGACATCAGGGTAATTATGCAGAGTATAATGTGGTTGATGAAAGGTTTGTAGCCCGTAAACCTGCTTCTGTATCTTTTGTGGAAGCAGCAGCAGCACCTTTGGTATTAATTACTGCTTGGGAATCTTTGTATGAACGGGGACGGTTGGAACCTGGGGAACGGGTTTTGATTCATGGGGGTGCTGGTGGTGTTGGTCATGTAGCTATACAATTGGCAAAACTTAAGGGTGCTAGTGTTTGTACTACTGTGAGTTCTCAGGAAAAGGCTGATTTTGTTAAAGAACTCGGTGCTGATGAGGTGATTTTTTATCAAGAAACCGATTTTGTGAATGAGGTTTTAAATTGGACTGGTGGTGAAGGTGTGGATTTAGCTTTTGATACTGTGGGGGGCGAAATTTTACAAAATACTTTTCCGGTGGTGCGGGTATATGGGGATGTTGTGACGATTCTGGAACCAAGGGCTGATACTGTTTGGAAGGTGGCGAGATTACGTAATCTCCGTGTTGGGTTAGAATTAATGCTGACTCCGATGTTACAAGGTTTGGAGGAAGGATTGATACATCATGGGGAAATTTTGCAGGAGTGTGCTAGTTTGATGGATACAGGAAGGTTGAAGGTTGAAGTTGCTAAGGTGTTTCCTTTGGCGGAAGCTGTTCAGGCTCATCAAGTTGTGGAGTCTGGCTCGATGCAGGGTAAGATTGTTTTGTTGATGAGGGATTGATTTTTTGGGGAAACGCAAAGGGGCGCGGAGGTTAGCGCAAAGGGTCACGGAGGGTAGGTTTGGTTTATCTCTGCGTTGGTTATTGGTGTATGTCTGCGTTTTATTAATGGTGTTTTTTTTGGCTGTTCCTGGTGGGGCGATCGCATCTGAACCAGAACGTAGTATTTTAACAGTGGAGTTGTTGCAGGAAAGATTGCAAAATCCGATTATCCGTGAGGGTAATTTGACTGTGGATTTACGGGAGATGGTGATTGATTTACGCCCGGAGAATGGGATCTTTGGTGAGTATTTTTATCAATTGCTGCGAAAGGAGTTACAAAAGTCTGGAAGCAAACCTTTAGGTTTAGATTTGAGTAATTCTCTGGTGTGGGGAGATTTTTTGGGTAGTGATTTGGGTTTGAGAACTCCTCTTTATGCTCCGGTTTTATCTGATCAAGAGTCAGTAAGTGCCTATGCGCCGATTTTGACTAGTGGTGAACAGGAACAGTTGGTAAAGTTGCGTTTTGTTTGTTCGCAGTCTTTGGCGATAGCGAAGCGCTCCGAAGGAATCGCATTACCTAAGTCTAAGGACTGTCGCGCACTTTTGGCAAGTGAACCCACGGCTTCTAGTGAAATCACTATTTTTCGTGGTTCTTTAACTTTAATGAAAACTCGCTTCACTGGAGAGGTGAACTTTGGAAATACTTTCTTTTTTCAGCCAGTGAATGCAGAAAATGCTATTTTTTTACAAGCTACTAACTGGAATGGAACTAGATTTAGCCGTTCTGTACGGTTTTCTGGGGCTAGTTTTAGCCAGTTGATTAATTTTCAGACTAGTGTGTTTTTTGATGATGTAAACTTTCAAAAGGCGCAATTTCAGGAAATGGCTGATTTCCAAGATAGCACTTTTATAAAAACTACTAAATTTAATCAAGCTAGTTTTAAGCAATCAGCTAAATTTATGCGGACACAATGGCAAGAAAATGTTGATTTTTCTAGTGTGCGTTTTGCTCAACCAGTACAGTTTACTCAGGGAAATTTTCATCAGTATGTTGTGTTCACAGAAGCGATTTTTGAGCAAGCAGCAATTTTTCGAGATGTTATTTTTAACCAAGCTGTAAATTTACGTGGTGCTAGTATTTTTAATCAAGCTGATTTTAGTGATGCGAGATTTGCTAAAGAGGCTTTTTTAAATGTTCCTGGTTTAACTTTTAATTCTAATCAAGGCAAAATTTTGGGTAATCCTGGGGAAATTGGTCAAATGTTTCGCGTTCCTACTTCCCAAGGTAATCAAAATGTTTTACGAAATTTGGGTCAGAATTTCCGTCAGCAGCAGCAAATAGCGGATGCGAATCAGTTGGAGTATACAAAGCAAAAACTCCGTCTGAAGGAGTTAAGCCATGTTTTGATGGATCGGAATATCAATAATGCGACTCGTAAAACTTTGATTAATTTGGGTTTTAGTGCTAGTCAGGCGGAGGCGATCGCACTGCGTCGGCTTACTGAACCATTTCGCAATAGCAGTGATTTGTTAAGTTTAGCAGATATCGATTTAAATACATACAATCAAATTAGCGATCGCCTGATCATTGCTGAACCTCTTACCCTTGGTGGCTGGTTATTGCAAGCTGCGAGATGGTTAGCTTTAAGTTTACTTTTACTGCTAAGTGGCTATGGGACTAGTTTTTGGTTAGTGTTTGGTGTGGGAGGGGTGGCGATCGCATTTTTTGGCTGGCTATTTTGGCTTATAGATCGCTATCGTCGCTTACACCCATCTCCAATTATTCCCACATCCTATGAAACTATTTGGATATTTACTGGTTTTACCTTTCTCACACTGTTTAGTTTATTAGCTATCTTCCATAATGCTGAATACCCTTGGCTAACTTTGGGGTGTCTGGCGATTATTATTATTCCCTTACCAGTAACTTTAATTATTCAACTTTATCAACAAGGACGCTATCACGATTTAATGGATGTTTCTTACTTTACAGAAGATGGAACTTTTCGGCAATTAAGATTATTAATTGGGCGATTACCTGTCATACCCAGAAATGAGACATTCCGAGAAAGATATATGCCTCTATTATGGAATCGCCGTTGGAATTGGTTGAATTACTACGACTTTAGTTTGAATAATTTAGTTAGGCTAGGCTTTAACGATATTCGCCTGCGGGATGAACACTTACCAGGAATAATTGCCACACTTGCTTGGTATCAGTGGAGTTTAGGCGTACTGTACATCACTTTAGTTTTGTGGACTCTTTCTCGCACAATACCGGGATTAAATTTACTGATTTATCTCAAGTAATATATCAGTACGCATACACGTTAGGACATAAACTGATTATAAAAGTTAGACACCGAAAGGCTTTTACCCACACTCCCCACACTCTCCAGCTATATCTATTAAATCCTGACATCTGCTGTATATCAATCACTGATACCATAGACATAAAAAAACCCCGTACTAGGGATAGTGTTACGCAAGCTGTGATCGGTACAAACTTAATTTTATAGTTTAGCTGTATTTTACCCCCGAAAGACATTTATGATTGACCATATTGGGATTAATGTGAGTAACTTTAAACAGAGCAAAAACTTTTATACGGTTGCATTAGCTCCATTAGGATATGAGTTAGTTAAAGAATATAATCATGCCGTAACTGGGATTAAATATGCGGCTGGTTTTGGCATAGATGGAAAAGCTGACTTTTGGATTGTGAATGAGGAAGTCAACACTCCACAAATTCATGTTGCTTTCACAGTCGAATCCTGGGAGAAAGTTAATGCTTTTTACGCAGCAGCCATCAAAGAGGGTGGTAGGGATAATGGCGCACCAAGTGTGCGATCGCATTATTATCATCTCAACTACTATGGAGCGTTCGTTTTAGATCCAGATGGTCATAACATTGAAGCAGTATGCCACGCACTGTCAGAATAAATCTGCATTAGCTCATTTTTTTCTCATATAGGAGATAGGAATATTAATGGTGATACGTGCAAAACTTTGATTAATTTGGGTTTTAGCCTTAGTTAGGCGCAGGCGATCGCACTTCGTCGATTTTATACAGAATTGGTATAACTATGCCAAATATAAGTTTTATCTCCCCTACCCGGATACTGCTATCCATTACTCATAAAACTCTTAACAATGTTGGCAATTTTGCAGTGCAACGGTAATTAGGATTGAAATTGATTACATACAGCAGGTTGCAGGTAAATCAGGTACAAGGAGGTGAAACTCTTGTGGGGTAGGCATCCTGCCCGCCCTTGTGTACCTCACCAAAATGAAAACTGCTGTATTTGACAAATCAGCCTTTGGTGTTCTTGGTAAACACTTACTTTTATTGAGAATAGACAATGCAGGTTAAAGGCTTTGCAATTTTGTCACCAATGACTAAGAGGTATGCTATCGCTATCACAAATGTTAAGAAAGTCCGGGTAATGGATAGCCTGATACCGGAAGGGTTTGGGAGTGGAGTGTAAGGATGATGCTAACACTAACAACCGGACTCGATAGAAGAAGTGAAGATTAAGTTATCAATCCCTAAAAATAGACTCAAAAGACATTTAATTCCAGGAATCAATATTGGCGATTTGGTTCAGATAATTTTCGCTTCCAGGTGCTGCATATAAAAACACAACATTCAGAGCTAAATTAGTTAGATTTGCAGTATTTATGATGCGGTGGAGGATTCGTAGATTTCTCATTGCTAAGACATTGAAATTATTTCTGTGATTTGATGGTTCGTGTTCGTCCATTACATCTTCTGAGAATTGACAACCGCCAGTTGCTTCCATGCCTTCAACGGTTTCTAAAATGCTCAAATTGGAAATTTTCATCTACTTATACTCTGGTTGGCTAATAATTTATCAATGGAGTCAACAAATACATACCGCTAAAAACATCCATATTTTCTGGCGGTATGTATTTCAAAAATAGCTGATATTTTTGCGGCAGAGTAATGTAATAAAAAGAGGCAAAAATTAGTTCAAAGAAGTAGACAATTGTCATCTGAAATATAACAGTCTGAGTTTTTGTCTATTCTTTTATAGGGCGAGTGGATACCCACCCTATAAGGAATCATCCTGAGATTAGTTTGATCCTTTTGTAATTCCTAGTAAAGCCAATTATCTTTATTTTCGTCACCAGCTAAAATGAATAGAGCTTGTTTACCAGCGTTGCTACCAGCGTTAGCAATTTGGAAGGATTGGACATCATCTGTATCGTGGGCATAGAAGAAGTTTGTAGCAAAGTATCCTTCGTTATCTGTCAGATTTACAAGTGAATTTTTGCCTTCTTTGTCGTATTTATAGCCTTCATATGGACTGGGTGGAGTAACTGTTCTCTTAGAGGATGTTTTAAAAGTGGGAGGCTGTTGTAAGAAAGCTCACAAGGCGTATGCTGAAATTTGTAGAAACCAGCACCCTGTGAGCGAATGACTAAAGCATATCCTAGTAACCTGACATGGGAACAGTGGGAATTGATAGCGGAAGATTTTCCATCAGCTAAGTTTGGTGGTCGTCCACGTAAAGTAGCAATATATGCGGTTGTAAATGCCATTCTGTATGTGTTGTGCCAGGGATGTACGTGGCGAGGATTGCCGGGAGATTTCCCGCCTTGGCAAACAGTTTATGGTTATTTTTGGCGATGGAGTCAAGATGGTACATGGTTAAAGATTCACGACAAACTTTACCAGTGGGTTAGGGTCGCAGCGGGACGAGAACCTAGTCCATCCGAAGCCGCAGTTGATAGCCAATCAGTGGAAACAGCAACAATGATTTCTCAAGCGGTGGGCTATGATGCAGGGAAAAAGATACACGGACGTAAGCGGCATCTAACGGTGGATATGTTAGGACTCGTTTTGCGGGTCTTGGTAACGTCTGCCAGTCTCCCAGAACGGGAAGGAGCCAAAAAAGTTCTCCATCAAGTTCATAATACGGAGAATCAGGTTAAACGATTAAATCCCACATTCCGCACCCTAAACTGTCACAGATAAAAAAAGCCACCAAAG